>NZ_JBEXXN010000016.1:0-124548 GCF_040630445.1 Streptomyces sp. NPDC005805 | reverse complement strand
CTGATCGGTGCGACCATCGCCATCGCGGGACTGTCGGTGACGGTGTGGGCGCACCATATGTACGTCACCGGCGGCGTGTTGTTGCCGTTCTTCTCCTTCATGACCCTGATGATCGCGGTCCCCACGGGAGTGAAGTTCTTCAACTGGATCGGCACCATGTGGCGCGGTTCCCTCTCCTTCGAGACGCCGATGCTGTGGACGATCGGCTTCCTGGTGACGTTCACCTTCGGTGGTCTGACCGGTGTGATCCTGGCGTCGCCGCCGCTGGACTTCCATGTCTCGGACTCGTACTTCGTGGTGGCCCACTTCCACTACGTGGTCTTCGGCACGGTCGTCTTCGCGATGTTCGCCGGATTCCACTTCTGGTGGCCCAAGTTCACCGGCAAGATGCTCGACGAACGCCTCGGGAAGATCACCTTCTGGACCCTGTTCATCGGCTTCCACGGCACCTTCCTCGTCCAGCACTGGCTGGGCGCCGAGGGCATGCCCCGCCGGTACGCGGACTACCTGGCGGCCGACGGCTTCACCGCGCTGAACACCATCTCCACGATCAGCTCGTTCCTGCTCGGCCTGTCGATCCTGCCGTTCATGTACAACGTCTGGAAGACGGCCAAGTACGGCAAGCCCGTCGCGGTGGACGACCCCTGGGGCTACGGCCGCTCCCTGGAGTGGGCCACGTCCTGCCCGCCCCCGCGGCACAACTTCCTCACCCTGCCCCGCATCCGCAGTGAATCCCCGGCGTTCGACCTGCACCACCCGGAGATCGCGGCCCTGGACCAGCTGGAGCACAACGGTGTTCCCGCGGCCGCCGTGGCCGGTGGCAAGGAGGAGAGCAAGTGAAGATCCAGGGCAAGATGTTCCTCTGGCTGAGCGTCTTCATCCTGGCCGTCGCCGTCCTGTACGGCGTCTGGTCGAAGGAGCCGGTCGGCACCACGGCGCTCTTCCTGTCCTTCGGCCTGACGGTCATGATCGGCTACTACCTGGCCTTCACGGCCAAGCGTGTGGACGCCATGGCCCAGGACGACAAGGAAGCCGATGTGGCGGACGAGGCCGGCGAGGTCGGCTTCTTCTCCCCGCACAGCTGGCAGCCGCTCTCGCTGGCCGTCGGTGGCGCGCTCGCCTTCCTGGGCGTCGCGATCGGCTGGTGGCTGCTCTACTTCTCGCTGCCCCTCCTCCTGGTCGGCCTGTTCGGCTGGGTGTTCGAGTACTACCGCGGTGAGAACCAGAACCAGTAACCGCGCGGCGCGGTAAGGCGATCGGGCCCGGATACACCTCCGAGGGGGTGTATCCGGGCCCCTCGTTTGGAGTCATCCAGCGCGCCGCTGCTGACAGGCGTCCATAGCGTGTGCTCATGAACCACACGCCTCGCTTCCGCACCGCCGTCAGCCTCGTTCTGCTGGTCGTGACCCTCGGGACGGTCGCGACCGCGTGCGGCGAACCCGACTCCCACCCGCTGTCCGCCCAGCCGTACGACGCGGCCGACCGCGTCGCCTTCAACACGGAGACCGGCAGCCGCAAGGTGGACCCGGACAAGCCGCTCGAGGTCACCACCAAGGGCGGCGACATCCGCATCACCGACGTCACGGTCACCGACGACGCCGGCCGGCGCCTCGCCGGCGAACTCTCCGCCGACGGCGTCCGCTGGCGCTCCACCGCCCCCCTGGCGGCCGGCGCCCGCTACACGATGCGGGTCTCCACGGAGGACGAGGAGGGCGCCCCCGGCGTCCGCGTCCTCACCTTCGAGACCACCCCCGCCAAGCGCTTCCTGACGGCCGAGTTCGGCCCGGAGGCGGGCACCTACGGCGTCGGCCAGCCGGTCACGGCCAAGCTCAGCATGGCCGTCAAGGACCCCAAGGGCCGGGGCGTCGTCGAGCGGGCCCTGAAGGTGAACTCCAAGCCCGCCGTCGAGGGCGCCTGGTACTGGGTCGACGACAAGACCCTGCACTTCCGCCCCAAGGAGTACTGGCCCGCCGGGGCGACGGTGACCGCCAGCAGCAACCTCCAGGGCGTCAAGGTCGCCGGGAAGCTCTACGGCGGCCCCTCGAAGCCGCTGAAGCTGACCATCGGCGACCGCATAGAAGCGATCACGGACGCCGCGTCCCACACCATGGTGGTCAAGCGCAACGGCGAAGTGATCAACACCATTCCGGTGACCACCGGCAAGCCGGGCTTCGACACCCGCAACGGCGTCAAGGTCGTCCTCGCGAAGGAACAGTTCGTACGGATGCGCGGGACGAGCATCGGCATCGCCGAGGGCAGCTCGGAGTCCTACGACCTGCCCGTGTACTGGGCCACCCGGGTCACCTGGAGCGGTGAGTACGTCCACGCGGCCCCCTGGTCCGTCGGCTCCCAGGGCTCGGCCAACGTCAGCCACGGCTGCACCGGCATGTCCACCTCGAACGCCCAGTGGTTCTTCGAGACCGTGCGGCAGGGCGACATCGTCTCCGTCGTCAACAGCTACGGCGACATGATGGCGCCGTTCGGCAACGGCTTCGGCGACTGGAACCTGTCCTGGGACAAGTGGCGCGAGGGCTCCGCGCTGACCGGCGGCGGCAGCGAGGAGAACACCTCCCCGCCCACCACCGCCCGCCTGCGGCCTGCGGCGCTGTGATTCTTGGGGCTCGGTTCGCCTCCGGGGCGCTTTCAGCGGATGCCGACGGTCGGCCGTGCTCGGACCCTCGTACCTCGGGTCCTGCGCGCCACCTCCCTCCCGGCACCCGCGCGCCCCTTCGGCTCACTCGCCGAGGACCACGGGGCGGGCGCCGGGTGCCGGACGCCCCCTGGCCCACTCGCCGGGCCACCGGGCCTCCCGTCGGCTCGCTTGCGGCCGCGCGGCGGCCTTACGCGTCCAGGGAGAGCCGGGTGCGCAGCAGGGCGGCCAGGGCGTCGGCGAACTCGACCGGGTCGACCGGGAGGGTCACCGCCGACTCCGCCCGGCTCCAGGTGGCCAGCCAGGCGTCCTGCGGGCGGCCCATGAGCAGCAGCACCGGCGGGCAGTCGAAGATCTCGTCCTTGATCTGCCGGCACACGCCCATACCGCCCGCCGGGACCGTCTCGCCGTCCAGCACGCAGACGTCGATCCCGCCCTCGTCCAGGGCCTTCAGCACGGCCGGCAGGGTCGCGCACTCGACGAAGGTCACCGGTGGGACGTCCGCCGCCGGCCTGCGACCCGCCGCCAGCCGGACCTGTTCGCGGGTGTTCGCGTCGTCGCTGTAGACCAGGACCGTGGCGCTCGACTGCATGGTTCCTCCGCCTCGTACGAACAGAGCTTGTGGCGCGGATGCTACTCCTCCCGACTGCCTGTCAACACCGGTTCGGACACCCCTTCGATGGGCCGTTCGGGCTGGACGGGAGCCACTGACACACCGAACGGCACCCCCCGGAGTGAGGGCGGGATAAGCGACCGACATAATGTCGGTCGTGGCGACAGCAACGACAGTAGAAACCGGGCACGCGCACCCGTCGGTCAATCGGCCGAACCTCACCAGCGTCGGAACCATCATCTGGTTGAGCTCCGAGCTGATGTTCTTCGCGGCCCTCTTCGCGATGTACTTCACCCTGCGATCGGTGACAGGTCCCGAGTTCTGGTCCGAGAAGGCGGACACGCTCAACCTCCCGTTCTCGGCGACCAACACCACGATCCTGGTGCTCTCCTCCCTCACCTGCCAGCTCGGCGTCTTCGCCGCTGAGCGGGGCGATGTGAAGAAGCTCCGGACGTGGTTCATCGTCACGTTCGTGATGGGTGCGATCTTCATCGGAGGCCAGGTCTTCGAGTACACCGAGCTGGTCAAGCACGAGGGCCTCTCGCTCTCGTCCGACCCGTACGGCTCCGTGTTCTACCTGACCACCGGCTTCCACGGCCTGCACGTGACGGGTGGCCTCATCGCCTTCCTCCTGGTGCTCGCCAGGACGTACGCGGCCAGGAGATTCACCCACGAGCAGGCAACCGCCGCCATCGTCGTGTCCTACTACTGGCACTTCGTCGATGTCGTCTGGATCGGCCTCTTCGCCACGATCTACCTGATCAAGTAATCCGGCGAGGCGCGCCGGCCCGGAGCCGGGCGGCCCGCAGCAGACACAGTCCAGAAGCATCGACGCAGAAGATCCTGACACCGGGGTAATCCGTGAAAAAGCTCTCCGTACGACGACGCCATCCGCTGGCGGCGGTCGTCGTCCTACTCCTCGCGCTGGCGGCCACTGGGGGGCTGTACGCCGCGTTCGCACCCGCGGACAAGGCGCAGGCCAATGAAACCGCCCAGTCCCTCGCCATCAAGGAGGGCCAGAAGCTCTACACCGTGGGCTGCGCAAGCTGCCACGGAACCGGCGGTCAGGGCACCAGCGACGGTCCCTCCCTGGTCGGCGTGGGCTCCGCCGCGGTCGACTTCCAGGTCGGCACCGGCCGTATGCCCGCCCAGCAGCCCGGCGCGCAGGTGCCGAAGAAGAAGAACATCTACTCCCAGAAGGAGATCGACCAGCTCGCCGCTTACGTCGCCTCCCTGGGAGCGGGTCCGATCACTCCGACCAAGGAGCAGTACGACCCGTCCGGAGCGGACATCGCCAACGGCGGTGAGCTGTTCCGCACCAACTGCGCCCAGTGCCACAACTTCACCGGCAAGGGCGGCGCGCTCACCACGGGCAAGTACGCCCCGGACCTGAACGGCGTCAGCCCGAAGCACCTGTACGAGGCCATGCAGACGGGCCCGCAGAACATGCCGTCCTTCCCCGACGGGGTCATGCCCGAGCAGGAGAAGCGCGACATCATCGCCTACGTCAAGGCCGTCAACAGTGAGGACACCCCCTCCCCGGGCGGCTTCGGCCTCGGCGGTATCGGCCCGGTGGCCGAGGGTCTGTTCGGCTGGATCTTCGGTCTGGGCTCGCTGATCGCTGTTGCCATCTGGGTTGCGGCCCACACCGCTAAGGCCAAGAAGTCATGAGTAGCCAAGAGAATTCAGAAGAGAACCTGCCGGCAGGGCAGGGCACCGCGCACGACGCGGCACACGGTGGCGGCACCGCCGTCGCGCAGCACGACGACCCCTTCGCCGATCCGGGACTGCCGGCCCACAAGCCGCGCATCCAGGACATCGACGAGCGGGCGGCCAAGCGCTCCGAGCGCACCGTGGCCCTGATGTTCACGCTGTCGATGCTCGCCACGATCGGCTTCATCGCCTCGTTCGTGATCTTCCCCATCGACAAGAACATCTACGTCTGGCCGATCGGCCTTGTCGGCGCGCTGAACCTGTCGCTGGGGCTGACGCTGGGTCTGGCGCTCTTCCTCATCGGCGCGGGCGCCGTCCACTGGGCGCGCACCCTGATGTCCGACGTCGAGGTGGCCGACGACCGGCACCCGATCGAGGCCGCCCCCGAGGTCAAGGCCAAGGTCCTGTCGGACTTCGCGGACGGCGCGCGCGAGTCGGCCCTCGGCCGCCGCAAGCTGATCCGCAACACCATGTTCGGCGCGCTGGCCATGGTGCCGCTCTCCGGTGTGGTGCTGCTGCGCGAGCTGGGCCCGCTGCCCGAGGACAAGCTCCGCAAGACCCTGTGGGCCAAGGGCAAGCTGCTCATCAACATGAACACCAATGAGCCGCTGCGTCCCGAGGACGTGGTCGTCGGCTCCCTGACCTTCGTCAAGCCCGAGGGTCTGGAGGAGTCCAACCACAACTTCAACAACGAGATCGCCAAGGCCGCCGTGATGATCGTCCGGATCCAGCCGGAGGAGATCAAGGACAAGCGCGAGCTCGAGTGGTCGCACGAGGGCATCGTCGCCTACTCGAAGATCTGCACCCACGTCGGCTGCCCGGTCAGCCTGTACGAGCAGCAGACGCACCACGTCCTCTGCCCGTGCCACCAGTCCACCTTCGACCTCTCCGACGGCGCCCGCGTCATCTTCGGTCCGGCCGGTCACCCCCTTCCGCAGCTGCGGATCGGTGTGAACGCCGAGGGCAACCTCGAGGCGCTCGGCGACTTCGAAGAGCCCGTCGGTCCTGCCTTCTGGGAGCGCGGATGAGCACTGCGACAGACACACGCAAAAAGGCACCCGCCGGCGAGAAGGTCGCCGACTGGGCCGACGGCCGGCTCGGGATCTACTCCCTGGCCAAGGCCAACATGCGGAAGATCTTCCCGGACCACTGGTCCTTCATGCTGGGTGAGATCTGCCTCTACAGCTTCATCATCATCATCCTCACGGGTGTGTATCTGACGCTGTTCTTCCACCCGAGCATGAACGAGATCGAGTACCACGGCTCGTACGTGCCGATGCAGGGCATCCGCATGACCGAGGCGTACGCCTCGACCCTGGACATCAGCTTCGACGTCCGCGGCGGTCTGCTCATCCGGCAGATCCACCACTGGGCCGCGCTGATCTTCCTCGCGGGCATGTTCGTGCACATGATGCGCGTCTTCTTCACGGGCGCGTTCCGCAAGCCGCGTGAGATCAACTGGCTGTTCGGCTTCCTGCTGTTCGTCCTGGGCATGTTCACCGGTTTCACCGGCTACTCGCTCCCGGACGACCTGCTCTCCGGTACCGGTGTCCGCTTCACGCAGGGCGCGATCCTGTCGGTGCCGATCGTCGGCACCTACATCTCGATGTTCCTGTTCGGCGGGGAGTTCCCGGGCCACGACATCATCGCCCGGTTCTACTCGATCCACATCCTGCTGCTGCCGGGCATCATGCTCGGCCTCGTGGTGGCACACCTGATCCTGGTCTTCTACCACAAGCACACGCAGTTCCCCGGGCCCGGCAAGACGAACAAGAACGTCGTCGGCATGCCGCTGCTGCCGGTCTACATGGCCAAGGCCGGAGGCTTCTTCTTCCTGGTCTTCGGTCTGATCGCGATCATCTCCGCGCTGTTCACGATCAACCCGATCTGGGCGCTCGGCCCCTACCGGCCGGACCAGGTGTCCACCGGCGCCCAGCCCGACTGGTACATGGGCTTCGCCGAGGGTCTGATCCGTGTGATGCCCGGCTGGGAGATCAACCTCTGGGGCCACACCCTGGTCCTGGGTGTGTTCATCCCGCTGGTGATCTTCGGTGTGGTGCTCGGCGCGATCGCGATGTACCCGTTCATCGAGTCCTGGATCACCGGCGACAAGCGCGAGCACCACATCCTGGACCGCCCGCGCAACGCCCCGACGCGCACCGCCCTCGGTGTCGCCTGGGTCGTCGGCTACGTGATCATGCTGCTGGGTGGCGGAAACGACATCTTCGCGACGCACTTCCATATGTCGATCAACGCGATCACCTGGTTCGTCCGGATCACGTACTTCGTCGGACCGGTCCTCGCGTTCATCATCACCAAGCGGATCTGCCTGGGTCTGCAGCGGCGCGACAAGGAGAAGGTGCTGCACGGGCGCGAGTCCGGCATCATCAAGCGCCTGCCGCACGGTGAGTTCGTCGAGATCCACGAGCCGCTGTCGGCCGAGGCCCGCTACGCCCTGGTCGCGCACGACCAGTACAAGCCGGCCGAGCTCGGTCCCGAGGTCGACGAGAACGGCGTCCGCCGCAAGATCGGGCGGATGGAGAAGCTGCGCGTGAAGCTCAGCAAGGGCTACTACGGCGAGAACAACCAGATCGCCAAGCCCACGGTCGAGGAGTACAAGGAGATCACCGAGGGCCACGGCCACCACTGATCCCCTGAACCTCCGCTGACCCGGAGTCGCCACCGCGAGGGCCCCGTCCGTACGCCGGACGGGGCCCTTCGCGCTGCCGTCGCCTGGATAGGGTGGAGACCTCTTTCCCCGACGGCCCCCGGCCCCCGGACCCCCTGGAGCGGACCATGAACGCATCGACCCCGGACGGCGGCGACAGCGTGGCGGACCTCTCCTGGCCCGTCGTGCTGAACGCCCTCCTCGACAACCGCGACCAGAGCGCCGACGCGACCGCCTGGGCCATGGACCGCATCCTGCGGGGCGAGGCCAGCGACGCGCAGATCGCCGGATTCGCCACCGCCCTGCGCGCCAAGGGCGAGACGGTCCAGGAGATCACCGGCCTGGTGCGGACCATGTACGCGCACGCCAATCTGATCGACGTGCCCGGGGCCACCGTCGACATCGTCGGCACCGGCGGGGACGGCGCGAAGACGGTCAACATCTCCACCATGTCCGCGATCGTGGTGGCCGGCACCGGAGCCAAGGTGGTCAAGCACGGCAACCGGGCCGCCTCTTCCGCGAGCGGGGCCTCCGACGTGCTGGAGAAGCTGGGCGTCAACCTCGATCTCACCCCCCACCGGGTGGCGCAGGTCGCCGACGAGGCCGGGATCACCTTCTGCTTCGCGGTGAAGTTCCACCCCGCCCTGCGGCATGTCGCCACCGCCCGCAAGGAGCTGGGCATCCGCACGGTCTTCAACTTCCTCGGCCCGCTCACCAACCCGGCCCGGGTGCGGGCCCAGGCCACCGGTGTCGCCGACGCCCGGATGGCGCCGATCCTCGCCGGGGTCCTCGCCGAACGCGGCTCCTCCGCGCTCGTCTTCCGCGGCGACGACGGACTGGACGAGCTGACCACCACCGCCACCTCCAAGGTGTGGGTGGTCCGGGACGGGGCCGTGCGCGAGGAGACCTTCGACCCCCGGGACATCGGCATCGAGCTGGTGCCCGTGGAGGCGCTGCGCGGCGCCGACGCGTCCTACAACGCGGATGTGGCCCGCCGGCTGCTGGGCGGCGAGACCGGGCCGGTGCGCGAGGCGGTGCTGCTCAACTCCGCGGCGGCCCTGGCCGCTCTGGAGCCCACGGACGGCAGTCTGAACGAGCAGCTCGCGGCCGGTGTCGCACGGGCCGCGCAGTCCATCGACTCGGGCGCGGCGCGGGCGGCCCTGGAGCGCTGGGTGGCGCTGAGCAACGCGTAGGCGCGGCGCGGCCGTTGGGCCGTGACCGGGAGCGGTACGGGGAGCGGGGTCCGGATGCTGGACCCCGCTCTTGCGTTGTGGGCGGTCTGTGGCAGGATGCTTGCCAAGGTCATGAGTGACAGCGACTACGGCCCCGGCCCGCTGTCCGGCAACCCTCCGTCCGTGGCGGGGTGCCCCGGGTGAAGACCAGGCCGCAGGCAGCGAGGTCTGCGGCAAGCGCGGACCCCTCACGGCTCTGGGGTCCTGGTCCCGAGGAGCTGTCCCGTGCGCCCTGACGCCACCGCCGCCGTTTCGACCGTCGCCCCCGCCGCCTCCGCCGTTGTGCCCGCGCCCGCCGCCGCCACCGACGCCGAGCCCTGCTGCGCGGCCCCGCTGCCCGTCCTCGGCGGGGACGTCACCGTCCCGCTGGTGACCGGCGGCGAGGTCGCCTACGCGGCCCTGGACTACGCGGCCAGCGCCCCCGCCCTCCAGCGCGTCTGGGACGACGTCGCCGCGTACGCCCCCTACTACGGCAGCGTCCACCGGGGCGCCGGATACCTCTCGCAGCTCTCCACCGAGCTGTTCGAGACCAGCCGCACCACGGTCGCCGAGTTCCTCGACTGCCGGGAGGACGACCAGGTCGTCTTCACCCGCTCCACCACCGACTCCCTCAACCTCCTCGCCGGGGCCCTGCCCGCCGACTGCCAGGTCTTCGTCTTCGAGACCGAGCACCACGCCTCCCTGCTGCCGTGGCGGGACGCCCGGGTGACCTTCCTGGACGCGCCCCGCACCCCCGGCGAGGCCGTGCGGACCCTGGAGCACGCCCTCGCCGACCGCGACCCCTACGGCCCGGCGCTGGTCTGCGTCACCGGGGCGTCCAACGTCACCGGTGAGCTGTGGCCGGTGAAGGAGCTGGCCGCCGCCGCCCATGCGCACGGCTCCCGGATCGTCCTGGACGCGGCCCAGCTCGCGCCCCACCACCCGGTGTCGGTCCGCGAACTGGACGTGGACTGGGTCGCGTTCTCCGGGCACAAGCTGTACGCGCCCTTCGGCTCCGGTGTCCTCGCCGGGCGCTCCGACTGGCTGCGGGAGGCGGAGCCGTACCTCGCGGGCGGTGGCGCCTCGCGCACGGTGTCCCGGCGGGAGGACGGCGGGGTGGACGTCGAGTGGCACACCACCGCCGCCCGCCACGAGGCCGGTTCGCCCAATGTCATCGGCGTCTACGCGATCGCCTCCGCCTGCAAGGCCCTCACCGAGGCCGGGTTCGACACCCTGGTGGAGCGGGAGCGGCACCTGATCGACACCGTGCGGGCCGGGCTCGCCGAGGTGCCCGAGGTGCGGGTGCTCTCCCTCTTCGGGGACGACGCGCCCCGGGTCGGTGTGATCTCCTTCGTCGTCGACGGCTGGAACAGCTCCCACTTCGCGGCCGCGCTCTCCGCCGAGTACGGGATCGGGGTGCGGGACGGGCTGTTCTGCGCGCACCCCCTGGTGCGCACCCTGCTCGGCGGCGAGCCCGGGGACACCGGCGAGTGCGGCGCCCCCGAGGCCGCGCCCGGAGAACGGTCCCTGAACGCGATCCGGGTGAGCTTCGGGGCGGGCACGCCCGACGAGCATGTGCGGCGCTTCGTCGCGGCGGTCAAGGAGCTGGTGCGCGACGGCGCCCGCTGGCGGTACCGGACCGAGGACGGGCGCTGCGTGCCGGACCGCGGCTGAGCGCCCGGCGCGAGCGGGGCGCGCCGGTTCAGGCGGCCAGGCGGGTGCCCACCAGGACCATGCGCAGGGCCCGTTCGGCCGCGTCCGCCAGGAACTCGGCCGCGCGGTGCAGGGCTTCGGGGAGGGCGACGGGGGCGGGGACGATCGACCCGTACGCGTCGACCCCCGCCGCCGTCACCGCCCGCACCCCGTGGCCGAGGGTGCCCGCCAGGGCGAGCACCGGGACGCCGGCCGCGCGGGCGCGGGAGGCGACCTCGGCGGGGATCTTGCCGCGCACGGTCTGGCCGTCCAGTGAGCCCTCCGCCGTGATCACCAGGTCGGCGCGGGCGAGGCGGGCGTCCAGGTCGACGTGGTCCAGCAGGACGTCGAACCGGGGCAGCAGCCGGGCCCCGAGGGCCGCCAGGCCCGCGCCCAGGCCGCCCGAGGCGCCCGTGCCCGGGGCGGTCCGCAGATCGACCGGGACCGGGAGGGCGGCGGAGAGCACGGCCGCCCACCGCTCCAGCGCGGCCGACAACTCCTCGACCCCGGCGGGCGTGGCGCCCTTCTGCGGGCCGAAGACCCGGGCGACGCCCCGCTCCCCGCAGAGCACGTTGTAGGGGTTGCAGGCCACCAGGACTTCGGTGCGGGCGAGGCGCGGGTCCAGGCCGGTGCTGTCGATCCGGTCGAGGCGGGCCAACGCGGCCCCGCCGGGCGGGAGTTCGCGCCCGTCCGCGTCCAGGAGCCGGGCGCCGAGGGCGGTGAGGGCGCCCGCGCCGCCGTCCGAGGTGCCCGAGTCGCCGCAGCCGACCAGGATACGGCGGGCCCCCGAGTCCAGGGCCGCGCGCAGGAGTTCGCCCACCCCGCGGGTGGTGGTGGCGCCCGGGTCGCGCCGGTCCGGGGGCACCAGGGCCAGCCCGGCGACGGCCGCCATCTCGACCACGGCCGTGCCCGTGCCGTCGCCGAGCAGCGCGAAGTGGCTCGCGACGGGCGCGCCGACCGGGCCGGTGGCCGTGTGCGGCACCAGCCGGCCGCCGGTCGCGGCGGCGAGGGCAGCGGCGGTGCCCTCGCCCCCGTCCACCAGCGGGATCAGATCGAGTCCGGCCTCCGGGGCGGCCCTGCGGACCCCCTCGGCGATGGCGGCGGCGGCCTCGGCGGCGCTCAGGGACTCCTTGAAGCCACTGGGCGCGACCGCGATCCGCAGCCGGGCCGAGCGGCCCCCGGCAGGCGGCGCGGAGTGTGGGCCGGGAACGGTCGCGGGCGGTGCGGCGGACAGCGGGTCATGGCTCATGGCTGGGTCTCCAGAAGGACGGGCACGCCGAGCAGCGGCCAGACGGCGAGGGCGAACAGCAGCACCACGGCGGCGCTGAGCGGGGCGAGCACGGCGGAGAGCCGCAGCAGGTCCCGGGGAGTGAAGGTGGGCACGCCGTCCGGCGGGTCGGCGAACATCGCGACCGGCTTGGCGGACGCGGGCAGGGTGTGGCAGAAGCCGGCCGCCGCGGTGGACGCCAGGGCGGCGGCGACCGGGTTGACCCCGGCGCCCACCGCCGCCGCGACCACCAGCGGCACCAGGACCGAGGAGCGGGCCGAACGGGACTGGAGGACCAGATGCGCGGCCGTGCTCACGGCCACGATCACGGTGAGGAAGAGCCACGGCGGCAGCCCCTCCGGCAGGCCGCTCACCAGGGCGCCCGCCGCCCCCGAGTCGGCGAGGGCCACCCCCATCGCGGTCGTCGCGGCCATGAACAGCAGCAGCGGCCAGGGCACCGTGCGCAGCCCGTCCTTCAGCCGCACCGTCCCGAGGGCGGGCGAGGCGGCCACCACCGCCCCGATCAGGGCCACGACCGCGGGCGGCACCCCGTGCAGCGGCTCGCCGCACCACAGGGCGACCACCGTGCCCAGCAGCACCGTGCACCGGGCCTCCTGGGTGGTCAGCGGCCCGGACACCGGGGTGGGGGAGTGCTCCTGGAGCTGCTCGGCGGTGATCCGCACCGGGCCGCGCCGCTCGGCCCGGGAGGTGGTCGTCCACAGCACCACCTCGGCGGCGAGGTGCGAGGAGACCACCGCCAGCGGCAGCCCGAGGAGCAGCCACTCGACGAAGCCGAGCCGCTCACCGGTGTGCTCCCACAGGACGTTGACGGTGATCAGATGCGCGCCCGCCCCGATCAGGGTGGCGACGGCGGAGAGCAGGACCACCGTCGGGAACAGCAGGGCCAGCATCACCACCAGCCGCCGCCGGTCCGCCAGCGCCTTGGCGAGGGCCAGGAACACCGGCAGGGCGAGGGCCGCCCGGCCCGAGGTGGCGGGCACCGCGAAGGAGGTGACCACCAGGGCGGCCGTGCTCAGGTGCGTCAACTGCCGCACCGAGCGCGCCCCGCTGACCAGGAAGGCGGCGGCCCGGCCCGCCAGACCGGTCCGGGCGACGGCGGCCGCGAGGACGAAGGCGCAGATCAGCAGCCATATCGTCTCGTCGCGAGGGTGGCGAACAGGGTGTCCGCGCTGATCACCCCGGTCGCGGTGAGGACCAGGCCGGCCCCGAGCGCCACATAGGTGTCGTCCACCGGCGCGGCGATCCAGGCGCAGGTGGCGAGGGCGAACACGGCGAGGGTGATCCGCGCGTCGCCGCCGAGGGACGGGAGGACGGTGGGGACGGCGAGCACCGCGCAGACGCTGAGCGCCGCGCAGAGCCAGCCGGCCTGACGGAGGGAGAGGGTCACGAGGACGAGTCTGGGAGCCGGCCGTGAGCCGCCGATGAGCCGTCGATGAAGGGAACTTCACCCGCGCCGCCGGGCCGGGGCCCGCCCGTGCGGGGCCGCTCGCGCCCGCCCGCCCGCACCCCCGCCTACGGCATCCGATAGCCCATGCCCCGGACCGTCTGGAGCCGTTCCGCGCCCAGCTTCTTGCGCAGCGCCCGCACGTACACGTCCACGATGTTGGAGCCCGGGTCGAAGTCGTAGCCCCAGACGTGGGAGAGGATCTGCTCCCGGGAGAGGACCTGCCCGGGGTGGCGCAGGAACAGTTCGAGGAGGACGAACTCACGGGCCGTCAGGTCCACGGTCCGGTCGTCGGCCCGGGCCCGCCGGGTCCGCAGGTCCAGGCTGAGGTCCTTGCTGCGCAGCACGGTGACCTCGGGGGCGCGGGCCGCCGTGCGCAGCCGGAGGCGGACCCGGGCCAGCAGCTCCTCGAAGCGGAACGGCTTGGTCATCCAGTCGTCCGCGCCGCCCTCCAGCCCGGCGACGGTGTCCCGTACCGAGTCCCGGGCGGTGAGCACCACCACGGGCAGGGTCACCCGGGCCTCGCGCAGCTCCCGCAGCACGGTGAAGCCGTCCCGGCCCGGGAGGCCGATGTCCAGCAGCATCAGGTCGAAGCCGCCGGTCAACGCGTAGTCCAGGGCGGTGTCCCCGTCGCTCGCGACGGTGGTGGTGAAGCCGTTGGAGCGGAGGCCCTTCTCGACGAAGGAGGCGATCCGTTCCTCGTCCTCGGCGATCAGAATGCGGTTCACGAGGCGTCCTCCAGGACGAGTACGAACGAGGCCCCGCCGGTCGCCGGGCGGCGCAGCTCCACCCGGCCGCCCCGGTGCCCCTCGGCGATGGCCCGGACGATGGAGAGGCCGAGTCCGGCCCCGCTGGTCCGGGCGCCCCGGCGGGCGGTGCCGCGCCGGAAGCGTTCGAAGATGACCTCGGCGTCCTGCTCCTGGACGCCCGGGCCACTGTCGGTGACGTACAGCTCGACGGCGCCGCCGGTCTCGCGGGAGCCGATCTCGATGCGCGCGCCGGGGACGGTGTGCTGGACGGCGTTCTGCGCCAGCTGCACCATCGCCTGGGTGATGCGCTGCGGGTCGAGGACGGCCTCCCGGTCGGCGACCCTGCCGAGCACCCAGTCCCGTTCGCCGAGCGCCCGCGCCTTCACGAAGACGTCCGCGGTCAGTTCACCGAGCTGGACCGGTTCCGGGCGGACGAAGTCGGGGCGTTCGGCCTTGGCGAGGAGGAGCAGGTCCTCCACGATGCGGCTCATCCGGTCGAGTTCGTCGGTGACCAGGCGCACGGTCTCGCGCTGCTCGGCCGGGTCGTCTCCCATGACCTCCAGATGGCCGCG
Source organism: Streptomyces sp. NPDC005805 (assembly GCF_040630445.1). Taxonomy (NCBI): domain Bacteria; kingdom Bacillati; phylum Actinomycetota; class Actinomycetes; order Kitasatosporales; family Streptomycetaceae; genus Streptomyces; species Streptomyces sp. NPDC005805. The sequence goes on along the minus strand of NZ_JBEXXN010000016.1, from coordinate 109,948 downwards.
GACGATGGTGATGGGGGTGCGCAGTTCGTGCCCGGCGTCGTCGACGAACTGGCGCTGGCCGGCGAAGGCGCGCTCCAGCCGGTCGAGCATCGCGTTGAAGGTCTCGGCCAGCGCGGCGATGTCGTCCCGCCCCTGGACGGGGATGCGCCGGGTGAGGTCCTGTTCGGTGAGTTTCTCGGCGGTGGCGCGGACGACGCGGACGGGCGCGAGGATGCGCCCGGCGACCACCCAGCCGATGCCGGTGGTGAGCAGCAGGGCGACCCCGGAGATGACCAGCAGGGTGCGGAAGGCGTCGTCGGCGAGGGCCTTCTCGCCGTCCGCGTGGAAGGCGACGACGAAGGCGGCGGGGCGGCCGCTGCCGGGGGAGTCGATGGGCACCTTCGCCCAGCGCACCTCGCCCGCCGGGCGGCTGAGCACCCCGGAGGCCGCGTCGGAGTCCAGGATCGCGGAGAGGGAGGCGCGGTCGGGGTGCAGGGCGACGGCGGAGCGGATCTCGCGGGACTGGCGGACCACCTGGAGGCCGCCGCGCTCCGGGCGGATCAGGCCGAGCAGTTCCTCGTCGGGGTCGGAGTACTGGCGCTGGAGGAAGACCCGCAGCAGGGTGTCCGGGTCGGTGAAGGTACGGCCGGTGTTCGGGTCGACGCCCTGCGGGACGAAGTTGCCGAACTCCTGGGTCTCCTGCGTCAGCAGCTGGTTGATCCGGTGGTCGATGTCCCGCAGCAGCAGGGACCGGGTGGTGGTGGCGACCGCGGCGAGGGCGACCGCCATCATCAGCAGCAGCCAGAGCAGGATGCGGACCCGCGCGGAGATCCGGCGGTCGCGTCGCGCCGTCGGCGTCCGGTCAGTTGTCGTCACCGGCGTCGTCACCGAGGTCGTCGTCATCGTCGTCGTCGGTCGCGGACGGGCCGGGCACCACCGCGTCCCCGGTCGGCGCCTGCGAGGGGCCGTTGTCCGAGGGTCCCGTGCCGGAGGGGGACGGCGCGGGGGAGCTCTCCTGTCCCGGGCCGTCGGCCGGGGGCGAGGCCGGGCGCGGGGTGGTGTCCAGCTCGACGGCGGGCGGCACCCGGGGCGACGCCGGGTCGTCGGCGAGGGCGTAGCTGGTGGCCGCGATGCCGAGCGGGATGGCGACGACGGCGGCGAGTGTCGCCATGCGGTGGGTGAAAGCCATGCCCGTCATCCTCCGGGGCGCGCGGGAGGGCGAGATGAGACGGAGATGAGGATTCCTTCATCCGCGCCGGACGACCATGCCCGGCGCCCCCTCCGCGAGCCGGGGCGGTCAGGCGTCCAGGCCGATGGCGAACGCCGCCTCCAGGTCGTGCTGCGAGTACGTACGGAAGGCGACGTGCGTGTCCGTGCCCTCCACCCCGGGGATCTTGCTGATGCGGCCGGGGATCACGTCCGCCAGGTCGTCGTGCTTCGCGACCCGCACCATGGCGATCAGGTCGTAGGTCCCGGTCACCGAGAAGACCTCGCTGACGCTGTCCAGCGCGGCGATCGACTCGGCGATCTCGGGGATGCGGTCCACGCTGGTCTTGATGAGCACGATCGCGGTGATCACGGCTTGCTGTCTCCCTCGCTGGCCGCTGCTGTTGCAGGTGCCCTCACTCTAGACCCACCCCGGTACCGCACCCAGGCGTAGAGGAACCCGGCCGTGAACCCCGCCAGGTGGGCCAGGTAGGCCACCCCCGGGCCGCTGCCCGCGTGGTGCGCGGCCACCCACTGGAGGACGAACCAGAAGACCAGCACCGCCCAGGCGGGGAAGCGCAGCGGGAGGAAGAAGAGGAAGGGGAAGAGGCTGGTGACCCGGGCCCGCGGGAAGAGCCGGAGGAACGCGCCGAGCACCGCCGAGATCGCCCCGGACGCCCCCACCAGCGTCTGGGCGGAGTCCGCGTTGGCCACCGCGTACGCCAGCAGCGCCACATAGCCCGTGGCCAGGTAGAAGACCGCGAAGGCGAACCGGCCCATGCGCTCCTCGGTCATCGCGCCGAAGACATAGAGGAAGAGCATGTTGCCGAGCAGGTGCAGCCAGCTCCCGTGCACGAACAGGGCGGTGAGCGGGGTCAGCAGGGCGCCCGGGGTGCCGGACATCAGTTCGGCGGGGATCACTCCCCAGCGTTCGAAGTACGCCGCCTGCGCGGAGAGCACCTGGTCCCCGACGCCGTACCCCGGGTTCAGCCCGGAGACCGGGCTGATCAGGAAGAGCAGGCAGCACAGCGCGATCAGGGCGTACGTCACCGCCGGGCCCCGCGCGGCGCCGCGCACCGCCCTCCTGGCCAGGTCCCGTCGACTGATCATGGACAGAGCATCGCGCAGCGGACCGGGGCGGGCGGGGAACGCCTCGCCGTGACCGCGGGCACCGGCGAGGCCGTAGGGTTGCACGCAGTACATCCGCAGTTCGACGGCGCACCGCGGGTACCCGCATCCGCACGACGAAAAGGACGGCACGATGACGACGGTTCCCTCGCCGACCGCCGAGACCAGGTGGCGCTGCACCCTCTGCGGCAACCTCACGCGCTTCGACGTGACCCGCTCGTCGAAGGTCGTCGAGTACGTCCATCTGGATCTCGCCGGGGAGCCGACCGTCGAGGAGCGCCACGTGGTGAGTGAGACCATCGAGTCGGTCCGCTGCCGCTGGTGCAACGCGGTGGACCAGATCGAACTGGTGGACAGGCCCGGCGCCGCCTCCTGACAGGAGCGGCCCGCGACGGTGGTAGGGGTGACGGATCGTGGAGCAGCCTGGAGGCGGCGCTGAGGCGGCCGGTGCGGCCGCAGGCGCCGAGGCGCTCGACCGGCCGCTGCCCGACGGCGTACGGCGCAGGGTCGTGGCCCTGGTCTCGGACGCGTTCGGCGGCCTGACCGTCTCCGAACTTCCGCCCCAGTTGCGGCAGTACGCCCGTTTCACCCCCACCCGCCGGGCCCGGTTCGCGGGCAACGCGATGGCCGCCGCGCTCGACGGCGACCCGGTCTTCCGGCAGCGGATCGCCGAACGCCTCGCCAAGGGGCAGCCGGAACTCGCCGCCGCCCTGGAGGCCGGGGCCGCCCCCGCGGCGGCCGACCCGGTGGACGTGGCGGCCGCCGCGTACGTCCTGCGCCCCACCGGGTGGGTGAAGCTGGTGGCCGCCGCCGGCGAGGAGGTCGAACGGGCCGACGCCGAGCGCGCCGACGAGGAGGGCCGCCGGGAACTGGAGCGGCTGCGCGCCGAGCTGGCCGAGGCCCGCGGGCAGATCAAGGCGGAGACCGAACGGCTGCGCACCGAGCTGGAGGCCGCCCGCAAGGAGGGCGAGTCCCTCGCCCGCAAACTGCGCAGCGCCCAGGCGGACGTGAAGCGGGGCGAGGCCGCGCTGCGCCGGGCCGCCGCCGACGCGGACGCGGTCCGCGCCCAGGCCGCCGCCCAGGTGTCGGCCGCCGAGAGCGAGACCCGGCGGCTCAAGGCGCGCCTCGGCGAGGCCGAGGCGGCGGTGGAGGCGAGCCGCCGGGCGGCCCGCGAGGGGCGCTCGGTGGAGGACATGCGGCTGCGGCTGCTGCTGGACACCGTGCTGGACGCGGCCCAGGGCCTGCGCCGCGAACTCGCCCTGCCGCCCGCCGGTACGCACCCCGCGGACACCGTGGACGCGGTGGAGCCGGGGCGGATGTCCCCGAAGGACATCGCGGCCCGGGCCCTCTCCGAGACCGACCCGGCCCTGCTGGACCAGCTCCTCGAACTGCCCCAGTCCCATCTGGTCGTCGACGGCTACAACGTCACCAAGACCGGCTATCCGACGATGCCCCTGGAGAAGCAGCGGCTGCGGCTGCTGGGCGGTCTCTCGGTGCTGGCCGCGCAGACCGGCGCGGAGGTCACCTGCGTCTTCGACGGCGCCGAACTGGCCGCCCCGGTCCTGCTCGCGCCGCCGCGCGGGGTGCGGGTCCTCTTCTCCAAGCCGGGCGTCACCGCGGACGAGCTGATCCGCCAGCTGGTGCGGGCCGAACCGCCGGGCCGGCCGGTGGTGGTCGTGTCCACGGACCGCGAGGTCGCCGACGGGGTGGCGCGGGCCGGGGCCCGCCCGGTCGCGTCCGCGATGCTCCTGAAGAGGCTTTCGCGCGTCTCGTAACTCCCGTCCCTCATGTCCGGATTGAGGGGAGAGGGGTGGGACGGTGCGTCAAGTGGCCATTACTACGCGTGTGATGTGAGTAAAGAATGTGCTTCACCCGTGAGATTTTTCCGATCAGGATTTGAACTGATCACAGCTGGGTCACTAGGGTCTGGCCTCGAACCTTCGCGCGGTTGATCACCCAGCCGGGGTGGCAGCGAAGGAACCGCCGAGTCCGTGCAGTTCGACCCCGTTTCCCCCGGGGCGCCGACGTGCGGACGCCGGGGTTTTCGCCCCACAGCCCGGTAGGCGGCTCGAGGAAGAAGGAGCTCGCCTTCGTGGCGTCCCACCGTCGTCCCAAGCAGCCGAGCCGCGCCCGTGTGACCGTGCTCACCGCGACCGCCGCCGCGGCCGTCGCCCTGACCGCCCAGACCGCGCAGGCCGACCCGAAGCCGAGCAAGAGCGAGGTCAAGGAGAAGGTCGACAAGCTCTACCAGGAGGCGGAGCAGGCGACCGAGAAGTACAACGGCGCCAAGGAGAAGCAGGACAAGCTCGACGACCAGATCGACGCCCTCCAGGACAAGGTGGCGCGCGGTCAGGATGAGCTCAACACCCTGCGGGACGGCCTCGGTTCGGTCGCCAGCGCGCAGTACCGCTCGGGCGGCATCGACCCCTCCGTGCAGCTCTTCCTCTCCGGCGACCCGGACACCTACCTCGACAAGGCGTCCGCGCTGGACCAGCTCGGCGCCAAGCAGACCGAGGCGATCCAGGAGATCCAGGCCAAGCAGCGCACCCTCGCGCAGCAGCGCAAGGAGGCCCAGGGCAAGCTCAAGGACCTCGACGAGGCCCGCTCCGAGCTCGGCAAGAAGAAGAAGGAGGTCCAGGGCAAGCTCGCGCAGGCGCAGAAGCTCCTGAACTCCCTGACCGCCGCCGAGCGCGCCTCCCTCGCCGCCGACGAGTCCCGCGCCAACCGCGCCAGCGCCCGCGCCGACCTCGGCCCGTCCGTCCCGGCCTCCCAGCGCGCCTCCGCCGCGTTCGCCGCCGCCCAGTCCAAGATCGGCGTGCCCTACGTCTACGGCGCCAGCGGCCCCAACTCCTTCGACTGCTCGGGCCTCACCTCCTGGGCCTTCGCCCAGGCCGGCGTCTCCATTCCGCGCACCTCGCAGGCGCAGGCCAACGCCGGCCAGCGGATCTACTCCCAGAGCCAGCTCAAGCAGGGCGACCTGGTCATCTTCTACGGCGACCTGCACCACGTCGGCTTCTACGCGGGCAACGGCCAGATCCTGCACTCCCCGCGCACCGGCGCCAATGTGCGCTACGAGTCGATCAACAACATGCCCTTCCAGTTCGGCGTGCGCATCTGACGGATCGTTCGGGACGGGCTCACACCCGTCCGAACGGGGGAAATCCGTCCCGCCCCGCTGACGCTCCGCCCCGCCGGTGACCTGTGGTCTCCGGCGGGGCGTCACTGTGTGTGCGCACGGCGGTCGTTGGTCGGCGCCCGAGGGCACCGCTACTGTCTGCCGCGCAACATCACCATCTCGTCCGCGTCCTGCGACGCGTGCGGAAGGGAGCGCGGCCCGTGGTGTCCCACCGCCGACCCTCACAGACCGGCCTCGCCTCCGGCGCCCGTGCCACCGTGCTGACCGCCGCGGCGGCGACGGCTGCCGCGGCGCTCGGCACGGCGCCCGCCGTCGCCGAACCGGGCGACCGGGCCACGGCCACCCGCGCGGACGTGGACCGCCTGCACACCGAGGCCGAGCGGGCCACCGAGCGGTTCAACGCCGCCGGGGAGCGGGCCGACCGGCTGCGGGAGCGGGTCGCCGACGCGCAGGACCGGGTCGCCCGCGGGCAGGAGCGCATCAACGAGCTGCGGGACGCGCTCGGTTCGGTGGCCGGGGCGCAGTACCGCTCGGGCGGTGTCGACCCCGGCCTCGCGCTCTTCCTCTCCGCCGACCCGGACAGCTATCTGGACCGCGCCTCGGTCCTCGGCCGGGTCGGGGAACGCCAGTCGGGCGCCCTGGCCGCGCTCCGGAGCGAGCAGCGCGACCTGGCCCAGGAGCGGGCCGAGGTCTCCCGCGACCTGACCGAACTGGAGCGCAGCCGGGCCGCGGTGGCCCGGCACAAGCGCACCGTCGAAGGCAAGCTGGCCGAGGCCCGCCGGCTGCTGAACCGCCTCCCGGACGAGGAGCGCGCCGCACACGACCGGGCCTCCCGCTCCGGCCGGGACGGCGCCGTGCCGGCGGGCCTGCTCACGGCGGCCGGCTCCCGGCACGCCTCCGCCGCGGCGGCGGCCGCGCAGGGAGCCGTCGGGCGGCCGTACGTCTGGGGCGCCAACGGCCCCTCGGGCTTCGACTGCTCGGGCCTGGTGCAGTGGTCCTACGCGCAGGCGGGCGTCTCCCTGCCCCGCACCTCCCAGGCCCAGGCGAACGCGGGCCGCCGCGTCTCCCTGGCGGAGGCCCGCCCCGGCGACATCGTCACCTACCGCAGCGACGCCAGCCATGTCGCGATGTACATGGGCAACGGCCAGGTCGTCCACGCCCCCTACCCGGGGGCGGCGGTGCGCTACGACCCGGTGGGCATGATGCCGATCCACGCGGTCACCCGCGTCTGACGGGCCCGGGCCCCGTGCGGGCCCGGGCCCCGTGCGGGCCCGGGCCCGGGCGAGGGGACCACGGCCCGGGCCCGCCCGCCTGCGCGCCACGGCTCGGCCGCGCTTCCGGGCGCGTGCGGTCCTGGCCCGACAGGGCCGTGGAACGGTCCCGGGGCCCGGCGGGCCCCGGGCGCCGGCACGGGACTGCGGCAGGGGCCCGCCCGCGTCCCCCGGCTCGACCGGGCGGCCGTGGACCCGCTGCGGCCGGACCGCGTGCCCGGGTCCGGGCTGGACCCGTCGCGGCCGGGCGGGCCCGGCGCCCGTGAGGGCACTACGGCCCGGGCCTGCCTGTGCGCCGGGGTTCGCTGCGCTTCCGGGCGGACCGCGTGCCTGTCGCGGCCGGACCGGGCGGGCCCGCGGACCTGTCGTTGTCGTGCCGGCGCACGGGTGGACCGCGTGCCCGGCGCCCGTGAGGGGACTACGGCCTGCGGCCTGCCTGCGCGCCACGGCTCGGCTGTGCCTCCGGGCGCGTGCCGGTCCTGGCCCGACAGGGCCGTGGAAGGTCCCGGGGTCGTGCGGGCCCCGGGCGCGCCGGCACGGGACTGCGGCGCGGGCCCGCCCGCGTCCCCCGGCCCGATCGGGCGGCCGTGGACCCGCTGCGGCCGGATCGGGACCGGTCCAGCCCGGTCCGTGGCGGACCCGGCCCGGGCCCGCCCGCGCCCCCGGTCCCGGCCGGCCGGGACCCGGCGCGGGTCGGATCCGGTCCTCGGGGCGGCCCCGACGCGCCGTGTTCCGTACGATCGGCAGGGTGGCAGGTCAGGGGCGCACGGCAGTGGCGCGGCGGACGGCCGGGCTCGGGCTCGCCGGTCTGCTGCTGCTGCTGTCCGGCTGCACCGGCGCGGAGGAGCCGCCGCTCGATCCGACCGCCGAGGAGATCCAGGACACCCTGGACGACCGGGCCACCGCCGTCCTCGGGCAGGACCGGGCGGGCTGGCTGGCCGCCCTCGACCCCGCCGAGGGCGCCCTGCGCACGGCCCAGGGCGAGGAGTTCGACAACCTCGCCGGCGTCCCCCTCGAATCCTGGGAGTACCACGTCACCGGCGTGCGCCACCAGGGCGGCCGGGCCGTCGCCGACACCGAGCTGCGCTACCGCATCGAGGGCTACGACAGCGCGCCCGTCAGCTCCTCCCGCGTCATCGAACTGGCCGAGCGCGGCGGCCGCTGGTACGTGACCGCCGAGCGGCCCGGCACCGGCGCGCCCCAGGAGCTGTGGCAGCAGGGCGCGGTCCGGGCGGTGCGGGGCGAGCACAGCCTCGTCCTCGGGGTCGGCCGGGAGGAGAGCGAACTGCGGGAGCTGGCCGCCGCCACCGACCGGGCGGTGCCCACCGTGCGGGCCGGCTGGCCCGGCGAGTGGGCGGGCCGGGTCGTCGTCCTCGTCCCCTCGTCCGTGGAGTCCATGGGCCGCCTGCTCGGCGCCCCCGCGGCCGGGTACCGGGGGATCGCCGCGGTCACCACCGGGGAGGCGGGCGGCGGGGAGGGCTCCCCGGCGGACCGGGTGATCGTCAACCCCCAGGCGTACGGCCTGCTCGGGGAGCTGGGCAAGGACGTGGTGCTGGCGCACGAGACCACCCATGTGGCCACCCGCGCCGACACCTCGGCCGCCACGCCCATGTGGCTCTCCGAGGGCTTCGCCGACTGGGTCGCGTACCGGGAGACCGGCCGCACGGACCCGGAGATCGCCCCCGAGCTGCGGGACGCCGTGCGCGCCGGGGAGCTGCCCGCCGCCCTCCCCGACGACGAGGACTTCGCCTTCGGCGGGGACGGGGACGCCCTGGCCCGGGCCTACGAGGGCGGCCGGCTGGCCTGCGCGCTCGTCGCCGAGCGCTGGGGCGAGGAGCGGCTGGTGGACTTCTACCGGGCGGTCGGCGCGGGCGCGCACCGGGACGGCTCCGTGGAGCACGCGCTCGCGCAGGTCCTGGGCACCACCGCGGAGGAGTTCACCGCGGCGTGGCGGGACTATCTGCGCGAGCGTCTGGGCTGACCCCGCCCACCGGGGCCGACGCGTCCCCGGAGGAGGAGGCCGGGGCCGGCACCGTCGCCCGCCACAGCGCCCGGCAGGCGAGCAGCGCCGCCGCGGCCAGCAGCCCGTTGCGGACCACCAGCAGCGTGATCCCGAGCGGGTCGCTCGCCACCACATGGTCGAACCAGACCGGGAACTCCAGCCCGGTCACCGCCGTGGCCGCCGCCACCAGCAGCGCCGGACGCGCCATCCGGGTGCCCGGCCGGACCAGGCACACCGCGGCCAGTCCCACCAGCCACACCAGGTACTGCGGACTGATCACCCGGCTGGTCACCGTGAACAGCAGCACCGCCGTGAACGCCGCGTCCGCCGGGGTCCCCGGCCCCCAGGTACGGGCCCGCAGCCGCCAGGCCAGCAGCCACAGCCCGGCCGCCGCCGCCAGCGCCAGCGCGAGGGCGCTGACCAGCCCCACGTACGGGCCGATGAACTCGACCGAGCCGTAGTTCATCAGCACCTGCCCCTCCCAGCCCGCGTGCCGGGCGAGGTGGAAGACCAGGGCCCCGACCGACTCGATCTCGGTGCCCCGGTCCCGCTGGAAGGTCAGGAAGGCCAGGGCGCCCGGCATCGCCGCCGTCAGGACCGCCGTGAGCCCCACCGCCGTCACCCCGGCTGCCGTCCACGCCCGCCGGGTGGACCGCCCGCGCCCCGTGCCGAGCAGCACCAGCGCCGGCCACACCTTCAGCAGCGCCCCGAAGGCCGCCAGCGCGCCCGCCAGCCGGGGCCGCCGGGCCAGGGCGAGCAGGGCCGCGACGGCGACGGCGGTGACCATCAGGTCGTAGCGCGCGTACACCGTCGGCCCCAGCAGCGGCACCCCGGCGACCCACATCCAGGTCCCGCGCCGGCTCCGGCCGCGCCGCTCCGCGTACCGCAGCAGGGCCAGCACCAGCAGGTCGCAGAGGAGGACGAGGACGAAGAACGCCGCCGGGTAGTCCAGGCCGGGCAGCAGCGCGGGGGAGAGGATCGCGAGGGCGGCCCCGGGCGGGTACTGCCAGGTCACATCGGCCAGCGGGTAGGTGCCGGTGCGCAGCACCTCGTACCAGCCCCGGTAGATCACCTCGACGTCGCTGGTCACGTCCGGGCCGCGCAGGGTGACGGCCCCGAGGACCATGAGCAGCAGCAGGGCCCGCGTCGCCGCCCACACCGCTGCCGGAAGCGCGGTGCGGGCGAGGAGGGCGCCGCGCGGGGCGGTCTCCGGTGCCGTGGTGCCGGTACCCGTGCTGCCGGTCGCCATGGGTCAGCCCTCCGCCGGCCGCTGCCGACCTCGTCCGTTGTGCGCGTTCCGTGCGCGTTCCGTCTGCTTCGTCCCCCTGTGGTCGCCCATCATGCCGGGCAGGGCCCCACGGAGGGCGGAGGCGCCGTTCGGTACTGTCGGCGGCGATGCACAAGACCTTGATCGTGACGAACGACTTCCCGCCCCGCCCTGGCGGCATCCAGGCGTTCCTGCACAACATGGCGCTGCGCCTGGACCCCGAGCGGGTGGTCGCCTACGCCTCCACCTGGAAGCGCGGGCGCGAGGGCGCGGAGGCGACGGCGGCCTTCGACGCGGAGCAGCCGTTCACCGTGGTGCGCGACCGCACCACCATGCTGCTGCCCACCCCGCGGGTCACCCGCCGGGCCGTCTCGCTGCTGCGCGAGCACGGGTGCGAGTCGGTCTGGTTCGGCGCGGCGGCCCCCCTCGGGCTGATGGCCCCCGCCCTGCGGAAGGCGGGCGCGCGGCGGCTGGTCGCCACCACGCACGGGCACGAGGCCGGCTGGGCGCAGCTGCCCGCCTCCCGGCAGCTGCTGCGCCGGATCGGCGAGGGCACCGACACCATCACCTATCTGGGTGAGTACACCCGCTCCCGGATCGCCGCCGCCCTCACTCCCGGGGCCGCGGGGCGGATGGTCCAGCTCCCGCCCGGCGTCGACGAGAAGACCTTCCACCCGGGCTCCGGCGGCGACGAGGTCCGCGCCCGGCTCGGGCTGAGCGAGCGGCCCGTGGTCGTCTGCGTCTCCCGGCTGGTCCCGCGCAAGGGCCAGGACACCCTGATCCGCGCGATGCCCGCGGTCCTGGCCGCCGTGCCGGACGCGGTGCTGCTGATCGTGGGCGGCGGCCCGTACGAGCAGGAGCTGCACCGGCTCGCCGAGGAGACCGGCGTGGCCGGCTCGGTGCGCTTCACCGGCGCCGTGCCCTGGTCGGAGCTGCCCGCGCACTACGGGGCCGGTGATGTGTTCGCGATGCCGTGCCGGACCCGGCGGGGCGGGCTGGACGTCGAAGGGCTCGGCATCGTCTATCTGGAGGCGTCCGCCACCGGACTCCCGGTCGTCGCGGGCGACTCGGGCGGCGCGCCGGACGCGGTGCTCGACGGCGAGACCGGCTGGGTGGTGCGCGGCGGGGCCCCCGAGGAGTCGGCCGAGCGGATCGTCGCCCTCCTGAAGGACCCGGAACTGCGCCGCAGCATGGGCGAGCGGGGCCGCGCCTGGGTCGAGGAGCGCTGGCGCTGGGACCTGCTGGCCGAGCGCCTGAAGGAACTCCTGTAGCGCCGGTACGCGCGGGGGCGGGCCCGGTTCGCACCGGGCCCGCCCCCCTTTCGCGTCGTCGCCCGTGGCGCTCAGCCGCGGTAGATCGACTCGATCTCGTCCGCGAAGTCCTTCGCCACCACGTTCCGCTTCAGTTTCAGCGAGGGCGTGATGTGCCCGGCCTCCTCCGTGAACTGGGCCGACAGCACACGGAACTTGCGCACCGACTCGGCCTTGGAGACCGCCGCGTTGCCGTCGTCCACCGCCTTCTGGATCTCGGCCAGCAGCTCCGCGTCCTCCCGCAGGGAGGCCGCCGTGGACCCGGCGGGCTTGCCGTGGTCGGAGGCCCAGCGGGCGAGGAACTCCTCGTCCAGGGTGACCAGGGCGCCCACGAACGGGCGGCCGTCGCCGACCACCATGCACTCGGCGACCAGGGCGTGCCCGCGGATGCGGTCCTCGATCACGGCCGGGGCGACGTTCTTGCCGCCCGCGGTGACCAGGATCTCCTTCTTGCGGCCGGTGATGGCGAGATAGCCGTCCTCGTCGAGGGTGCCGATGTCGCCCGTGTGGAACCAGCCGTCCGCCAGCGCCTCCGCCGTCGCGGACTCGTTGTTCCAGTAGCCCGAGAAGATGTGCTCGCCGTGGAGCAGCACCTCGCCGTCGTCGGCGATCCGCACCACCGAACCGGGCAGCGGCTGGCCCACCGTGCCGATCTTCTGCCGGTCCCAGGGGTTGAACGCGGTGGCCGCGCAGGACTCGGTGAGGCCGTAGCCCTCCAGCACCGTGAAGCCGATGCCCCGGAAGAAGTGGCCCAGCCGCTCGCCGAGCGGGGCGCCGCCGGAGATGGCGTACTCGACCCGGCCGCCGAGGACCGCGCGCAGCTTGGAGTAGACCAGCTTGTCGAAGACCTTGTGCTTGAGCTTCAGCCCGATCGAGGGGCCGGACGGGGTCGCCAGGGCGCGGCTGTACGCGATCGCCGTCTGCGCCGCCCGGTCGAAGATCTTGCCCTTGCCGTCCGCCTGCGCCTTCGCACGCGCCGAGTTGTACACCTTCTCGAAGACGCGCGGGACGCCGAGGACCAGCGTGGGCCGGAAGGCGGCCAGCTCCTCGGTCAGGTTCTTGATGTCGGGGACGCAGCCGAGCTTGATGGGCGCCATCACGGAGGCGACCTCGACCAGCCGCCCGAAGACGTGCGCGGCCGGCAGGAAGAGCAGCACCGAGCACTCGCCCGTGCGGAACAGCGGCCGCAGCCGCTCCACCACGTTGCCGCACTCGGCGAAGAACGCCCGGTGGGTGAGCACACAGCCCTTGGGGCGGCCGGTGGTGCCCGAGGTGTAGACGATGGTCGCCGGGTCGTCCGCCTTCGCCGCCGCGCCCCGCTCGTCGACCGTGGCCTCGGAGACCTCCGCGCCCGCCGCGGTCAGTTCGTCGACCGCGCCCTTGTCGATCTGCCACAGGTGCCGCAGCTCCGGCAGGCCGGCCCGCACCGACTCGACGGCGGCGGTGTGCGTGTCGCCCTCGACGATCACGGCGACGGCGCCCGAGTCGCCGAGTATCCACTGGATCTGCTCGGGGGAGCTGGTCTCGTACACCGGCACGGTGACCGCGCCCGCGCTCCAGATCGCGAAGTCCAGCAGCACCCACTCGTAGCGGGTCCGCGAGATCAGGCCGATCCGGTCGCCCGGCTTGATCCCGGCGGCGATGAGCCCCTTGGCGGCGGCCCGCACCTCGGCGAGGAACTGCACGGCGTTGATGTCCGCCCACGCACCCGCGACCTTGCGGCTCATCACGGCAACGTCCGGATGCTGCGCGGCATTGCGGCGGATCAGATCCGTCAGATTGCCGTCCGCGGGGACCTCGTACAGGGCCGGAAGGCTGAACTCGCGCAAGGCTGCTGCTCCTCATCGGGCTCCGGCGCCACGGCTCTGTGTTGTGCGCCGGCTGCGGTCCAAGATCGGGCAGGTGCTCAGTGGGGGTGAGCACGACTGGACTGCCCGGACGTTACCCATCGGTAGTCGGTTCCCGATAGGGGTTCCCGGCCAATGTTCCCTGCGTCACACGGAGGTGGCCGGCCCCCGGGGGAAGTATTCCACCCCCGGATGTCGGCTGAGTAACCGCAGGTGGAACCCGTCTGTCCGGGCGCCCGCCATGGACCGTAGGGTGCTGCCATGCGAGTCAACGTGGTCAGCGACGTGCACGGCAACGCGCGGGATCTCGCCACCGCCGGCGAGGGCGCGGACGCCCTGGTCTGCCTCGGTGACCTGGTCCTCTTCCTCGACTACGCGGACCACTCGCGCGGCATCTTCCCCGAGCTCTTCGGCGCGGAGGCGGCCGGCCGGCTGGTCGCCCTGCGCACCGCCCGCCGCTTCGACGAGGCCCGCGACTTCGGCCGCTCCCTCTGGGGGAGCGTCGACGGCGACCGCCTCACCGTCATCGAGGCCGCGGTGCGCAAGCAGTACGCGGAACTCTTCGACGCCTTCCCGACGCCGACGTACGCCACCTACGGCAATGTCGACATCCCGCGCCTGTGGCCGGAGTTCGCCCGGCCCGGCACCACGGTCCTGGACGGCGAGCGGGTCGAGATCGGCGGCCGGGTCTTCGGATTCGTCGGCGGCGGCCTGAGCACCCCCATGCGCACCCCGTACGAGATCTCCGACGAGGAGTACGCGGCCAAGGTGGAGGCCCTCGGCGAGGTCGACGTCCTCTGCTCGCACATCCCGCCGGACGTCCCCGACCTCACCTACGACACCGTCGCCCGCCGCTTCGAACGCGGCAGCGCCGCCCTGCTGGCCGCGATCCGGCGGACCCGCCCGCGCTACGCCCTCTTCGGCCACGTCCACCAGCCGCTGGTGCGCCGGATGCGGATCGGCGCCACCGAGTGCGTCAACGTGGGGCACTTCGCGTCCACCGGGCGGCCGTGGTCCCTGGTCTGGTGACGACCGCGGCTCCGGGGGCCGGTGCCCCCGGCCGGGGGCCGCGGGCCCGCGCCCGGAGGGCCGCACCGGCGCGGTAGCCTGCACAGCGTCACCCGACCCCCGGTCGAATCGGCCCATCACCGCACTGTCAAGGAGCCGCAGCGATGGCGGAACACACCAGTTCGAGCATCACGATCGACGCGGCGCCGGCCGATGTCATGGGCGTGATCTCCGACTTCGCCCGCTATCCCGAGTGGACCGGTGAGGTGAAGGAGGCCGAGGTGCTGGCCACCGACGACCAGGGCCGCGCCGAACAGGTCCGCCTGGTCCTCGACGCGGGCGCGATCAAGGACGACCACACCCTCGCCTACACCTGGCACGGCGCCCACGAGGTGAGCTGGACCCTGGTCAAGTCGCAGATGCTGCGCGCCATCGACGGCTCCTACCGCCTCACGCCCGTCGGCGGCGGCGACCGCACCGAGGTCACCTACCAGCTCACCGTGGACGTCAAGATCCCGATGCTCGGGATGATCAAGCGCAAGGCGGAGAAGGTCATCATCGACCGGGCCCTCGCCGGTCTGAAGAAGCGCGTCGAGAGCGGCGCCGGGGCCTGATGCGCCGGCTCCTCGTCACCGGCCCGGGCGGCGCGGGCCGCACCACCGTCGCGGCGGCCGCGGCCTGCGCCGCCGCGGCGGCCGGACAGCGCACCCTGCTGCTGACGGTGGACGCGGAACGGGTCCTGGAGACCGCCGTCCCCGGCACCCCCGAGGCCCCCACCGCCGTCGCGGACGGGCTGTGGGCCGCCCGCCTCGACGCCGCCGGCGACTTCCGGACCGAGTTCCTGGACCTCCAGCGGCGCGTCTCGGCCGGCCTCGACCTGCTCGGCTCCGTCCCCTTCGACGCGGAGGAGCTGACCGAGCTGCCCGGCAGCGAGCAGTTCGCCCTGCTGCGCGCCCTCACCGCGGCCTCCCGCGGCGACTGGGACCTCCTCGTCGTCGACATGCCCCCGCTCCGCGAGACCCTCGCCCTCCTCGCCCTGCCCGGGGAACTGCGCCGCTATCTGCGCCGGCTGCTGCCCCCGGAACGCCAGGCCGCCCGGGCCCTGCGCCCGGTCCTCGCCCAACTCGCCGGGGTGCCGATGCCCGCGCGGTGGCTGTACGCCACCGCCGAGCGCTGGGACACCGAGCTGGCCGGCGTCCAGGCCGTGGTGGAGTCCTCCGGGACCGCGCTCGCCCTGGTCGCCGAGCCCGGACCGGGCGCCGCCGACGCGCTGCGCGCCGCGGGTACCGGGCTGGCCCTGCACGGCCACCGGGTCGCGGCGGTGGTCGCCAACCGCATGGTCCCGGCGCACTCCCCGGACCCGTGGGTCGCCTCCCTCGCCGCGCAGCAGCGCAAGTGCGTGGAGGAGTGGCGGGACGCCTGGGAGCCGGCCGTCCCGGTGCGCGAGGCCGCCCACCTGGGCCGGGACCCGCGCGGACGGGACGACCTGCTGCCGCCGGACGGGTTCCTCGGCGGGAGCCTCCCGGCGGGCGGGTTCCCCGGCGACGGCGGGCCCTCCGGTCATGGCGTGCCCGGTGACGGCGTGCCCGGGGCGGACGGTCGCGAGGAGACCCGGCGCCCCGACCCCTGGACGGTCCGCAGGGCGGAACCCGGCGACGCGGCGGCCGGCGACGGCACCCTGCTGTTCGCCCTCCCCCTCCCCGGCGCCGTCAAGGAGGACCTCACCCTGGTCCGCCGCGGGGATGAACTCCTGCTCACCGTCGGCCCGTTCCGCAGGATCGTTCCGCTGCCCTCGGTGCTCCGCCGCTGCACCGTCTCCGGCGCGGCCCTGCGCGACGGGACGCTCACCGTCCGCTTCACCCCGGACCCCGACCTCTGGCCGAGGAGCCGGTGACGCCGGTGAACGCCGTGCGGCCGTTCGGGTACCGTCGAGCGTAGGAGGGCGCGGCAGGCCCGGCCCTCCGTCCGCCGGAAAGCCGCCGAACGCCGCCCCAGGAGTACGCCATGAGCGATGCCACCGAGCGTCCCGATGTCGACGACGACGCCTGGGCCACGGCGTGCGAGGAGGACCTGCGGGCCGAGCGGGCCCGCCGCCGCGCCGAGCACGGCACCCCGCCCGGGTCCGCCGCCGAGGAACTGCGCAAGCTCCTCGACGTGGTCGCCGACCGGGTCTCCGCGTTCCAGACCTCCGTGCCGGGCCTGGCCGCGCAGAGTGCCGTCCAGCAGTTCGTCACCCAGGCGAAGGCCGCGGTCGAGCCGGTGATCGAACGGAACCCCCAGGTCTTCGACCACCTCGTCGCCGCCGGCGGCGAACTCCTCGCCGCGTACCGGTCCGCCGTGGAGAACCAGGAACGGCGCTGGACCCGCGGCGCGGCCGACCCCGGAGCTGCCCGCGACCCCCGTGACCGGGGCGACGAGGACCCCGGACCGGGCGAGCACATCGACCTGGACTGACCGGGGCGTGCCCGCCCTCGGGTACGGTTGGCCGTAGCGGGGCTCGACCGAATACTGAGGGACACATGGGACTCACCATCGGCGTCGACATCGGCGGCACGAAGATCGCGGCGGGAGTGGTCGACGAAGAGGGCGCCATTCTCGAAACGCACACCGTGCCCACCCCGTCGACTCCCGAAGGCATCGTCGACGCGATCTGCTCGGCGGTCGCCGGGGCGGGCAAGGGCCAGGACATCGAGGCCGTGGGGATCGGCGCCGCCGGCTACGTCGACGACAAGCGCGCCACCGTCCTGTTCGCACCGAACATCGACTGGCGCCACGAACCGCTCAAGGACAAGGTCGAGCAGCGCGTCGGCCTGCCCGTCGTGGTCGAGAACGACGCCAACGCCGCCGCGTGGGGCGAGTACCGCTTCGGCGCCGGGCAGGGCCACGACGACGTCATCTGCATCACCCTCGGCACCGGCCTCGGCGGCGGCATCATCATCGGCAACAAGCTGCGGCGCGGACGCTTCGGCGTGGCCGCCGAGTTCGGCCACATCCGGGTCGTCCCGGACGGCCTGCTGTGCGGCTGCGGCAGCCAGGGCTGCTGGGAGCAGTACGCCTCCGGCCGCGCCCTCGTCCGGTACGCGAAGCAGCGCGCCAACGCCACCCCGGAGCAGGCGGAGGTGCTGCTCTCCCTCGGCGACGGCACCATCGACGGCATCCAGGGCAAGCACATCAGCGCCGCCGCCCGGCAGGGCGACAAGGTCGCCGTCGACTCCTTCCGCGAACTCGCCCGCTGGGCGGGGGCGGGGCTCGCCGACCTGGCCTCGCTCTTCGACCCGTCGGCGTTCATCGTCGGCGGCGGGGTCTCCGACGAGGGCGACCTCGTCCTCGACCCGATCCGCAAGTCCTTCCGCCGCTGGCTCATCGGCGGCAACTGGCGGCCGCACGCGCAGGTGCTCGCCGCCCAACTCGGCGGCAAGGCCGGGCTGGTGGGCGCGGCCGACCTGGCGCGCCAGGGCTGACGCCCACGGCCCGGCCCGGGCCCGCCCCACTCCGGTGCCCGCCGCGTCCTCACCGGAACGCGGCGGGCACCGTCGTATCTTGATCCGCATGGCCACCAGCGAGCTGCCCGCCCTGCCGAACTCCCGTACCGAGCCGGACGGTTCGGCGGTCGTCCGGGTCCTGGGCTACAACCTCCGGTCCCTGCGCGACGACGAGGAGGCGCTGGCCCGGGTGATCCGGGCCTGCCGTCCGGACCTGGTCCTCGCGCAGGAGGCGCCGCGCTTCTTCCGCTGGCGCAAGCACGCGGCACGGCTGGCCGCCAAGACGGACCTGGTGATGCTGTCGGGCGGGGCGACCGCCGCCGGGCCGCTGCTGCTCTGCTCGCTGCGGGCGACCGTCGAGCACACCGAGGACATCCTGCTGCCCCGCACCCCGGGCCTGCACCGGCGGGGCTTCGCCACGGCGGTGGTCCGCTTCGGCGGGGCGCGGCTCGGCGTGGTGAGCTGCCATCTGAGCCTCCAGTCCGCCGAACGCTACGACCAGGCGCGGATGCTCCTCGACCACCTCGCCGCGCTGGACGCCCCGCACGCGGTGGTCGCGGGCGACGTCAACGAGCGCCCGGAGGGCCGCGCCTTCCGCCTCCTCGCCGACCACCTCCAGGACGCGGGCGCGGTCGCCCCCTGGGGCGACGCGGACACCCATCCCCAGTCCGCCCCGCGCCAGCGCATCGACGCGGTCTTCGCCACGGAGGGCGTCGAGGTCCTCGCCTGCGGGGTGCCGCGCGGCCTCCCGGGCGTCTCGGACACGGACCTCCGCACCGCGACCGACCACCTCCCGGTCCTGGCGGCCCTCCGCGTCCCGGCGGGGTAGGCACCCTGCCGGGACGCTGCCGGGACCGTCAGACGACCGCGCCGCGGCCCGGGTCGTCGTCCTCGTCGTCGCCCGACGACATCCGCGCCACCAGCGTGGCGAAGCCGCCGAGGAAGCCGCCGACGCACAGCGTGGTCAGCCACCAGGTCATGTCCCACTGGAGCAGGACCGCGATCAGCATCAGGACCGGGCCGCCGATCACCGCCAGCCACGCGAACTTCGCGGTGACGTCCGCCTCCGGCAGCGGCGGCGGCTCCGGGGGCACGAAGTGGCCCTCGTCGCTCTCGTCGAGATCCTCCTCGGCGGGCTCCGCCACCGAGTAGTCGCGGGGGCCCGCCACCCCCGGGGCGAAGGTCACCGAACTGCCCAGCGGGGACGCCTCCGGGCTCTTCCCGGCGGGTTCCTCCGAGGGCCGGTCCTCGGGGGCGTCGTTGGTCTCGGCCTCCAGCAGGGCCAGGTCCTCGACCGACTTGAAGGGCTTCGCGCCGGGCGGGTCCACCGGCTCCTCCCCGTACCCGGCGACGATCGCCGCCCAGGCGGCCTCCTCGTCGATGGGCTGCGGCTCGCGGTCCGCGTCGTGCTGCTCAGCCACCGGTGGTACTCCCTCCCAAGGTCTCCGGCGCGGGGGACGGCGCCGCCCCCGCCTCCGGAGTGAGCCGGCCGACGAACGCGAGACTCTCCTCGAAGATCCGCTCCGCATCATGGTCCAACGTCGCGACGTGGTAGCTCTGTTCCAGCAGGATCTCGGTGACGTCCGTGGAGGACACCCGGCTGAGGATCCGCGCCGAGTCCGCGGGCGGCACCACATGGTCCTCGGGGCTGTGCAGGAGCAGCAGCGGCTGGGTGACCTGCGGCAGCTCGCCGTCGACCAGCCGGAAGAACTGCCGGACCGAGTGCGCGGCGTGCAGCGGCACCCGGTCGTACCCCAGCTCCTCCACCCCCGGCTTGGCGATGTCGCTGGTCAGACCCTTGGTGGACGGGACCAGATGCCGGACGACGGGCAGCAGCGAGGCCATCGCCCCGTGCACCTTGTTCGCCGGGTTCACCAGGACGATCCCGCTGATCGCGTCCCCGTGCTTGGCGGCGAGGCGCAGGGTCAGCGCGCCGCCCATGGAGAGGCCGAAGACGAAGACGCGGGAGCAGCGGTCCCGCAGGCCGGCCAGCTCGCGGTCGACCTCCGCGTACCAGTCCTGCCAGCCGGTCATCTGCATGTCCTGCCACCGGGTGCCGTGGCCGGGCAGCAGGGGCAGCGACACCGTCAGCCCCTGCTTGGCCAGGTACTCGGCCCAGGGGCGCAGCGACTGCGGGCAACCGGTGAATCCGTGACAGAGAAGGACGCCGACCTCGCCGCCTTCATGGCGGTAGGGCTCGGCTCCGGGAAGGACCGGCACCGGGGTCTCCTGTTCGTGAGGTGGAGGTGTACGCGGGCGTACGTGAGGGTGGGGTGCCCCTCACGGTACGCGACCGGACCGACACCGACCAGGTCCGTCACGCCCCGGGCCGCGACCGGGCCGGGAGCCGGGGGCCGGGCACGGGATAAGGTCTGTTCGAGAGCACACAGGAGGATTTCGAGTTGATCTACGGCGCCATGAAGTTCTCCATCGGGGGATCGCTGAAGCTCGCCTTCAGGCCCTGGGTGGAGGGCCTGGAGAACATTCCGGCTTCGGGTCCCGCGATCCTCGCCAGCAACCACCTCTCCTTCTCGGACTCCTTCTTCCTGCCCGCCGTGCTGGACCGGAAGGTCACCTTCATCGCCAAGGCCGAGTACTTCACCTCGCCCGGCGTGAAGGGGAAGCTCACGGCCGCCTTCTTCAAGGGCGTCGGCCAGCTCCCCGTCGACCGCTCCGGGGCGCGCGGCGCGGGCGAGGCGGCGATCCGGGCGGGCATCGAGGTCATCGAGTCCGGCGGGCTGTTCGGCATCTACCCGGAGGGCACCCGCTCCCCGGACGGGCGCCTCTACCGCGGCAAGCCCGGCGGCCTGGCCCGGGTGGCGCTCGCCACCGGCGCGCCGGTGATCCCCGTCGCGATGATCGACACCGAGAAGATCCAGCCGCCCGGCAAGGTCGTCCCCAAGCTGATGCGGCCGGGCATCCGGATCGGCCGGCCGCTGGACTTCAGCCGCTACCAGGGCATGGACGGCGACCGGTTCATCCTGCGTTCGGTGACCGACGAGGTCATGTACGAGATCATGAAGCTGTCCGGCCAGGAGTACGTGGACACCTACGCCACCGCCGCCAAGCGCGCCATCGCCGAGGCGGAGAAGGCCGAGAAGGCGGAGAGAGCCGCGGCGAAGGCCGCCTAGCGCCGGAAGGCCCGGGGCCGGACGGCCGGGAGGGTGGGGGAGATGGCCCGTCGGATGAGAGTGGTGCGGATGTCGGTCGAGGTGCCCCTGTGGCGCGCCCTCGCCGGCTACCGCGTCCTGACCATGGTCTACGCGGTCCTGCTGTTCGTGTTCACCCGGCAGAAGTTCGAGCGGCCCGCCGTCGCGGTGGTCTTCCTCGCCGTGCTCGTGGTGTGGACCCTCGCCACCCTGCCCCTGGTGTCCTCCGCCGCGCGCTGCACCCGGCCGTTCCTGGCCGCGGACCTCACCCTCGCCCTCACCGGCATCCTGCTCACCCCGCTCGCCGACTTCGACGCGCAGAGCCACGACGGGCCCACCCTGCCGTCGATCTGGACCGCCGGATCGGTGCTCGCCTTCGCCCTGAAGGGCGGCTGGCGGTGGGCGGCCTTCGCCTCCTCGCTGGTCGCCGTCGCCAACATCGTGGAACGCGGCGAGCCCAGCGCGGACACCTTCCACAACGTCCTCCTGGTCTGGGTCGCCTCCATCGCCATCGGCTATGTGGTCGAGGTGGCCCGCGCCTCCGAGCGCACCCTCGCCCGCGCCCTGGAGATCGAGGCCGCGACCCGGGAACGGGAGCGTCTGGCCCGGGACATCCACGACAGCGTCCTCCAGGTCCTCGCCATGGTGCAGCGGCGCGGCACCGCGCTGGGCGGCGAGGCCGCCGAGCTGGGCCGGATGGCCGGGGAGCAGGAGGTCGCCCTGCGCAGCCTGGTCGCCGGCGGCCTGCTGCCCGCCTCCCGGGTCGGCCCCGGCGGGGACGGCGGCGGTGGCGCGGTCGTCCGGCTGGTGGACGAGCCCGACGCGGACGAGGCCGAGGACGCCCCCGTCGATCTGCGGACCCTGCTCACCCCGCACGCGGGCGCCCGGGTGACCCTGTCCGAGCCGGGCGCCCCCGTGCTGCTGCCGGGCCCGGCGGCGCGCGAGCTGGCGGCGGCCGTCGGCGCGGCGCTGGACAATGTCCGCAGGCACGCGGGCGATGATGCGCAGGCGTGGATCCTGGTCGAGGACTGGCCGGGCGAGGTGGTCGTGACGGTCCGCGACGACGGGCCGGGCATCGCCGAGGGCCGGCTCGCCCAGGCCGAGGGCGAGGGCCGCCTCGGTGTGGCCCAGTCCATCCGCGGCCGGCTGCGGGACCTCGGCGGCCGGGCCGAGGTGATCTCGGTGCCGGGACAGGGCACGGAGGTCGAGTTGACGGTTCCCCGGGGGAAGGCGGAGAGATGAGCGAGACAGCGCACGACGGCGGCGGGGCACGGCCGATCACGGTCATGGTCGTGGACGACCACCCGATGTGGCGGGACGCGGTCGCCCGCGACCTCGCCGAGGCCGGGTTCGACGTGGTCGCCACGGCCGGCGACGGCGCCCAGGCGGTCCGCCGGGCCAAGGCGGTGGCCCCGGACGTCCTCGTCCTCGACCTCAACCTGCCCGAACTGCCGGGGGTGCGGGTCTGCAAGGAACTGGTCGCGGCCCTGCCCGGACTGCGGGTCCTGGTGCTGTCCGCGAGCGGTGAGCACGCGGACGTCCTGGAGGCCGTGAAGTCGGGCGCCACCGGCTA
This sequence comes from Streptomyces sp. NPDC005805, assembly GCF_040630445.1. Classification (NCBI taxonomy): domain Bacteria; kingdom Bacillati; phylum Actinomycetota; class Actinomycetes; order Kitasatosporales; family Streptomycetaceae; genus Streptomyces; species Streptomyces sp. NPDC005805. Next base: position 87,590 of record NZ_JBEXXN010000016.1, on the reverse strand, counting down.
TCTGGTGAAGTCCGCGAGCACCGCGGAGCTGACCGACGCGGTCCGCCGCACCGCCGCCGGGGACCCGGTCTTCACCCCCGGCCTCGCCGGTCTGGTCCTCGGCGAGTACCGGCGCCTCGCCTCCGAGCCCGCCCCGGCGGCCGGCGGCGACGAGCCCAAGGCCCCGCAGCTCACCGACCGGGAGACCGAGGTGCTGCGGCTGGTCGCCAAGGGGCTGTCGTACAAGCAGATCGCCGAGCGGCTGGTCATCTCGCACCGCACCGTGCAGAACCACGTCCAGAACACCCTGGGCAAGCTCCAGTTGCACAACCGGGTCGAGCTGGTCCGGTACGCCATCGAGGCGGGTCTGGACGACGCCTGACCCCACCGGCCCCGGACCCGGCCGGCCCCGTTTCCGCCCCGCCGGGCGGCGGCGGGGCGGCACCGGCGCGCCCCGCGTCCTACGATGCCCTCCATCGGCGGCACAGCGGCCGCCCGGGTCCGCACCCGCACCCGGACGACAGGGGAGAGCACCGTGGAAGTTCTGGCCTTCGGCGTCCAGGCGGACGAGAAGCCCCTCATCGAGAAGGCGTTCGCGGGCCGCCACCAGGTCCACTGCACCGAGGTGTTCCTCACCCGGGACACCGCCCCGATGGCCGCCGGCTACGAGGCGATCTCCACCAGCGTCAACGCCCGGCTGGACGCGGACGTCCTCCAGACCCTCGCCGTCGGCGGGACCGCGATGATCGCCCAGCGCTCCACCGGCTTCAACAACATCGACCTCCCGGTGGCCGAACGCCTCGGCCTCACCGTGGCCCGGGTCTCGTACTACTCCCCGTACTCCGTGGCCGAGTTCGCCTGGGCCCTCGCCATGGCGGTCAACCGGCGCGTCGTCCGGGCCGCCAACCGCACCCGCGACTTCGACTTCCGGCTCGACGGGCTGATGGGCCGGGACCTGCGCGGCCGGACGGCGGGCGTGGTCGGCACCGGGAAGATCGGCGAGGCGTTCACCCGGATCGCCCACGGCTTCGGCATGCGCCTGCTCGGCTGGGACCTCGCGCCCAACCCCGCCTGTACGGCCCTGGGCATGGAGTACGTCGCCAAGGACGAACTGCTCGCCGCCGCCGACCTGGTCAGCCTGCACGTCCCCCTGGTCCCCGACACCCACCACCTGCTGGACGCGACGGGCCTGCGCGCCATGAAGGACGACGCGATCCTGGTGAACTCCAGCCGGGGCGGGCTGATCGACAGCGGCGCCCTCGTCGGCGAACTGCGCAAGGGCCGCTTCCTGGGCGTCGGGCTCGACGTCTACGAGGCGGAGGCCGGACTGTTCTTCCTGGACAAGTCCGTCGAGGGCATCGACGACGACACCCTCGCCCGGCTGGTCACCTTCCCCAACGTCCTGGTCACCTCGCACCAGGCGTACTACACCGAGGACGCCGTCGACCAGATCGCCGAGACCACGGCCCGCAACATCGAGGACTACGCGGCCGGCCGGCGCAGCGAGAACGTCCTCGTCCCCGCCGCCCCGGCCGGCTGAACCCCTGGGCACCAGCACCCCCGCCCCGGACCGGTCTCAGCCCACCAGCACCCCCGCCAGCAGGTTCGCCGTCAGCTCCGCCCCGTTCAGGGTGAGCACCGACTCCGGGTGGAACTGCACCCCGGCGAAGCCCTCGCCGCGCAGGGCGTGCACATCCCCGCTCGCCCCGTCACGGGACAGCTCCACCCGGTGCATCGCCAGTTCCGCCGCCGTCCGCTCGTCGCAGCGGGCGGTGAAGCTGTTGTAGAAGCCGACGGTCTCCGGCCGGCCGAAGAAGTCGATCCGCTCCTGCGCCCCCTGGAACGGCTCGTCCTTGCGCACCAGGTCCAGCCCCAGCTCGGCGGCGATCAGCTCGTGCCCCAGGCACACGCCCAGCAGCCCGTGCCGGTGCCCGGCGAGCAGTTCCCGGGTGAGGGAGCGCAGGAGGCGCATCCGGGGGCCGGCCGGGTCCGAGGGGTCGCCCGGCCCGGGCCCCAGCACCACCGGCCCCTCGTGGCCGAGCGCCAGCTCCCGCAGCCCCGGCACATCGTGGCGGACCACCGACACCGCCAGCCCGGTCGAGCGCAGCAGATGGGCGAGCATCGCCGTGAAGGTGTCCTCCGCGTCCACCACCAGGCACTCGCCCGTGAGCCGGCCCGCGACGGGCGGGGCGCCGTCCCGGAGCCGCAGCCAGAACGGGGCCAGCCCGGCCCGCCGCGCGTCCAGTGCCGCCCGCACCCGGGGGTCGTCCGCGAGCCGGGGCACCGGACGGCCGTCCTCCGGCGGCGCGGGCCGCACCCCCAGCGCGGCGAGCACCCCGGCCGCCTTGGCGTGCGTCTCGGCGACCTCGCCCATCGGGTCCGAGTGCCGCACCAGCGTCGCGCCGACCGCCACCCGCAGCCCGCCGGAGGCGTCGATGTCGGCGGTGCGGATCAGGATGGGCGAGTCCAGGGTCCCCGCCCCGCCCGCGTCCGTGCCCAGCAGCGCCAGCGCCCCCGCGTAATAGCCCCGGCCCGTCCCGCCGGGGCCCGCGGGCTCGTGGCGTTCGATGACCCGGCAGGCGTTCTCCAGCGGTGAACCGGTGACCGTGGCCGCGAACAGGGTCTCCCTCAGCACCTCCCGCACATCCAGCGAGGAGCGCCCCCGCAGCTCGTACTCGGTGTGCGCGAGATGGGCCATCTCCTTGAGCCGGGGGCCGACCACCACCCCGCCCCGGTCGCCGACGGTGCACATCATCTTCAGCTCCTCGTCGACCACCATCGACAGCTCCTCGCGTTCCTTGCGGTCGGCCAGGAAGCGGAGCAGCCCCTCGGCGTCCGGGCCCTCGGGCGGGTAGCGGAAGGTCCCGGAGATCGGGTTCATCACGACCGTCCCGCCGCTCATCCGGACGTGCACCTCCGGGCTCGCGCCCACCAGGGTCCGCTCCCCGGTGTGCACCACGAAGGTCCAGTACGCGCCCCGCTCACCGGTCAGCAGCCGCCGGAACAGGGCCAGCGCGTCCGCCCGCCCGAAGCTGGGGACCGTGCCGGTGAAGGTGCGCCGGATGACGAAGTTGGCCCCCTCGCCGCGCCCGATCTCCTCCTCGACCACCCGCCGGACCACCTCCGCGTACTCCTCGTCGCCGACATCGAAGCCGCCGCCAGTCACCGCGACCGGGTGGGCGGGCAGGGCGCCGATGAGGGCGTCGAGCGGCAGCTCGTGGTGCTCGCCGGCGGTGAGCACGGCCAGCGGGGTGCCGTCGTCGCGGACCGCGAAGCCGCGCTCGGCGATCTGGCGGAACGGGACCAGGGCGAGGGAGGGGCGCTCGCCGACGGGCAGGTCCGCGAGCCGTCCGGCCTCCCGGACCTCGCCGATCAGCACCTCGACGAGCGAGTGGTCCCGGCCGGGGGTGCGCCGGCGGAGCAGGGCGAACGGCGGGCAGCTCTCGTCCAGCAGCCGGGCCACCAGCGCGGCGGCGTCACCGGCCAGGGCGGGAGCGTCACCGGTGTGCGCCGGGCCGGGGGAGACGGGCGGGGGAGTGGACACGCGGGGTGGCATACGGGGTTCCTTCCGGAGGAGGCCGGAGGGAGGAACGGCCGCGGATCCCGGTACCGGTCCCGGTACCGACGGAAGAAGGCCGCCCCTCGGGCGGCCTTCGCGATCGGTCGTGTGCGCGCGATCAGGAGGTGGGCCGCCGGCGAGCGGGCCACCACCAGTTCTGGATCTGCGGTGCGAGCACACCGCGACCCTACCGGGTACCCGGCCCCGCGCGTGCCGGTCGTCTCATTTGATGGGCGTGGGCATGGACACCCTCCGGGACCCCGTAGTGTTGACGGCGTGACCGTGAACGCTAAGACCACCGCTGACGGTGGCAACACCTGGCGACACCTGCCCGCGGCGCAGCAGCCCGAGTACCCCGATGCCGAGGCTCTGCGCGATGTGATCGCGGACCTCGAGTCGTATCCCCCGCTCGTCTTCGCGGGCGAGTGCGACATGCTGCGCGACCGGATGGGAGCCGTCGCCAGGGGCGAGGCGTTCCTCCTCCAGGGCGGTGACTGCGCCGAGGCGTTCGACGCCGTGTCCGCCGACCACATCCGGAACAAGCTGAAGACGCTGCTCCAGATGGGCGCCGTGCTCACGTACGCGGCCTCGGTGCCGGTCGTCAAGGTCGGCCGTATCGCCGGCCAGTACTCCAAGCCGCGCTCCAAGCCGACCGAGACCCGCGACGGCGTGACCCTGCCGACCTACCGCGGCGACTCCGTCAACGGCTTCGACTTCACCGAGGAGGCCCGGGTCCCGGACCCGGAGCGCCTGAAGCGGATGTACCACGCCTCCGCCTCCACCCTGAACCTGGTGCGCGCCTTCACCACCGGCGGTTACGCGGACCTGCGCCAGGTGCACGCCTGGAACCAGGACTTCGTGAAGTCCTCCCCGTCCGGCCAGCGCTACGAGCAGCTCGCCCGCGAGATCGACAACGCGCTCAGCTTCATGAAGGCGTGCGGCACCGACCCGGCGGAGTTCCGCACGGTCGAGTTCTTCTCGTCCCACGAGGCCCTGCTCCTGGACTACGAGTCGGCCCTGACCCGGGTGGACTCGCGTACCGGCCGGCTGTACGACGTCTCCGGCCACATGGTCTGGATCGGTGAGCGGACCCGGCAGCTCGACGGCGCGCACATCGAGTTCGCCTCGAAGATCCGCAACCCCATCGGGATCAAGCTCGGCCCGACGACCACGGTCGACGAGGCCCTGCAGTACGTCGACCGCCTGGACCCGGAGCGCGAGCCCGGCCGGCTGACCTTCGTCGTCCGCATGGGCGCCGACAAGGTCCGCGACAAGCTCCCCGAGCTGGTGGAGAAGGTGACCGCCTCCGGCGCCACCGTCGCCTGGGTGACCGACCCGATGCACGGCAACACCTTCGAGGCGGCCTCCGGCCACAAGACCCGCCGCTTCGACGACGTGCTCGACGAGGTCAAGGGCTTCTTCGAGGTCCACAAGGCGCTGGGCACCCACCCGGGCGGCATCCATGTCGAGCTCACCGGTGACGACGTCACCGAGTGCGTGGGCGGCGGCGACGAGATCTTCGTCGACGATCTGCACCAGCGCTACGAGACGGCCTGCGACCCCCGGCTGAACCGCAGCCAGTCGCTCGACCTCGCCTTCCTGGTGGCGGAGATGTACCGAGACCAGTAGTTTCCCCGGCGAACCAGTGGGGCGCGGATCCTTGTGATCCGCGCCCCACTGCCGTTCACCGGGCTTTTACCGATCCCGCCGGACGGGTAAGGTTAGGTTAGCCTCACCGACGGATCGGGAGGTGGAACCGGGACGGCTCGACCCCTCCCGCACGATTCTCCTCGGGAGGTGGACCGCGTGTACGTCTGCTCGTGCTTCGGCATCACGGAGAAGCAGGTCAAGGAGCACGCGGAGGCCGGTGCCTGCACCCCCCGCCAGATCGCCTCGGTCTCCAAGGCCGGCACGGACTGCGGGTCCTGCGTCCGCCGCATCCAGGGAATCCTCGGCCGCGGGGCGTGCCCGCGCCGCGAACTGCTGGACCAGGGCTCCGGTGCCCGCGTCCTCGCCGCGGAGACGGCGACGGCCGGTGCGCCCGCCCTCGACGAAGCCGCCTGAACCGCAGGCCGCGGCGCGGCCTAGCCCTCCGGCTGCTCGATGAGCTGGGCGATGTACAGCGGCTCGCCGAGCTTCTCGATCAGTTCCAGCTGGGTGTCCAGGTAGTCGATGTGGTGCTCCTCGTCCGCGAGGATCGACTCGAAGATGTTGGCCGAGGTGATGTCGCCCTTGGCGCGCATGATCTCGATGCCCCGCTTCAGCCGGTCGATGGCCTCGACCTCGACCTGGCGGTCCGCCTGGAACATCTCGGTGACCGTCTGGCCCACCCGTACATGGAACAGCCGCTGGTAGTTCGGCAGGCCGTCCAGGAAGAGGATGCGGTCGGTCAGCACCTCGGCATGCTTCATCTCGTCGAACGACTCGGCCCGGGTGTACTTGGCGAGCTTGGTCCAACCGAAGTTCTCCTGCATCTTGGCGTGCAGGAAGTACTGGTTGATCGCGGTCAATTCGGCCGTCAGCTGCTCGTTGAGGAACTCGATGACCTCGGGGTCGCCCTGCATCGCAGAGGCTCCTTCCGCGCGTAAGATCGATCTGGCAGGTTCGCGCATCCTCGCACTGAGTCATCGGACCGTCCAGTAAGTGCCTCCTTAGTAGGAGTTGCCCGAATCGGGCCAGACCTGGTCATGACCACCCCTCTCGGTCTGTCACCATGGAAGGCATGGGTCAGCCGGAGAGCCGGGATCACCGCGCACCACAGGAGTCCGAGCTTCCGCCGGGGCAGCGACTGCAGCGTGGCTGGCCGGTCACCCACTACGGGCCCGTCCCCAAGTTCAAGCCCGACCGCTGGGAGTTCAGGGTCTTCGGCGCCACCGCGGACGGCGAGAAGCACTGCTGGAACCACGAGGAGTTCTCGGCCCTCCCCTTCACCACCGTCGTCGGCGATCTGCACTGCGTGACGAAGTTCAGCATGCTCGGGGCCGAATGGGGCGGGGTGAGCGCCCGTACGGTCGTGGAACTGGCCCCGCCCTCGCCGGCCGTCACCCATGTCATGGTCTGGGCCGAGTACGGCTTCAGCGCCAACCTGCGGCTGGCCGACTTCACCGCCGAACGCACCGTCTTCGCCACCCACAAGGACGGCGAACCCCTCACCGCCGAGCACGGTTTCCCGCTGCGCCTGGTCGTCCCCCAGCTCTACGCGTGGAAGGGCCCCAAGTGGGTCCGGGGCGTGGAGTACATGACCGCGGACCGCCGGGGCTTCTGGGAGGAGCGCGGCTACCACAACCTGGGCGACCCGTGGAAGGAACAGCGCTACTCCTACCAGGAGGAGCCGGGGGACGGCCCCGAACTCTGAGACCGGGGCGGCCCGAGCGGCCGCCTGCGCCCGGCCGTCAGCGCAGCTTCTTCAGCCGCGCGATGTCCGCCGTGTGCCCTTCCTTCCCGCCCGGGGTCTCGATCACCAGCGGGACGCCCGTCATCGCGGGATGGGCCATCAGGGCACGGAACGGCTCCTCGCCGATGGTCCCCGCGCCCACGTTCGCATGACGGTCCTTATGGGCTCCGGCCACATCCTTGGAGTCATTGGCGTGGACGAGCTTCAGCCGCCCCTCGCCGACCGTCGCCACCAGCTCGTCCAGGGTGCGCGCCGCCCCGCCCGGGGCCGCCAGATCGTGGCCCGCCGCGTGGATATGGCAGGTGTCCAGGCAGACGCCCAGCTTCGGATGGGCGTCCAGGGCCGCGAAGTACGGACCGAAGTCCTCGGCCCGGAAGCAGAGCGAGGACCCCTGGCCCGCCGTCGACTCCAGCAGCAGAAACGGATCGTCGTCGTGCGTCAGCTCGTCCAGCAGCGGCAGCAGCTGCTCCCTGACCTGGGCGAGGGCCACCGGACGCTCCCGGCCGCCGGTCGCCGAGCCGGTGTGCACCACCACCCCGGAGGCCCCGATCCGCCGCGCCCGGCGCAGCGAGTGCCGCAGCGAGACGACCGAGCGCTCCACCGTCGCCTCGGTGTGCGAGCCGAAGTTGATCAGATACGGGGCGTGCACCCAGGCGGACAGCCCGTCGGCCGCGCACTCGGCCCGGAACAGCTCGTCCTGCGCCGGGTCCCCGGCCGGGGTGGCCCAGCCGCGCGGATTGGCGACGAAGACCTGCACGGCCTCCGCCTCCAGCTCCCGCGCGTAGGCCAGCCCGGTCCGCACCAGGCCGCCCGCCACTGGTACATGCCCTCCGACGGGGTTGTGCATCGCCCTAGAGCCCCTTGATCGTGATGGTGACGGTGCTGCCCTCGGGCGCCTCGCCCTCGGCGGACTGGCCCGAGACGGTGTCCCCGAGGAACGGGAAGGACTTCTTCACGTCCACGGTGAAGCCCGCCGCCTCCAGCTTCGCCGTCGCCTCCTCCTCGGTGTCCCCGACCACGTCCGGGACCTGGACCATGCGGGGGCCCTTGGACAGGGTCAGGGTGACCGTGTCACCGGCCGCGAGCTGCTTGCCCGCCGGGGCCGACTGCCGGGCGACCGCACCCGCCTCGGACGGCGCGTGCACCCGCTCCGGGGCGATCCGCACCTCCAGACCGGCCGCCTCCAGCTCGGCGCGGGCGTCCGCCTCGGTGTCGCCGGTGACGTCCGGGACCTCGACCGGGGCGCCCCTGCTGACCACCAGGGAGACCGCGGAGTCCGGGCTGCGGTTGCTGCCGGCCTCCGGGTCGGTGCGGATCACCGACCCCTGCTGGACGGTCTCGTCGAACTCGCGGGTCACCACGCCCGGCGCCAGGCCCGCCTTGCGCAGCGCCTCCCGCGCCTCGGCGAGCGGCTTGCCCGCCACGGCCGGGACCTCCACGATCCGGGGGCCCCGGGACAGGATCAGGGTGACGGAGCCGTTGCCGCGGATGCGCTCGTTCGCCGCCGGGTCGGTGCCCAGCACCGAGCCGCGCGGCACCGACTCGCTGAACCGGCGCTGCACCGCGCCCGCGTCCAGCCCGGCCTTCTCCAGCTTGGCCCGGGCCTCCGCCTCCGTCGTCCCGATCAGGGACGGGACGCGGGTGAACTGGCCCGAGTTGATGTACCAGACCCCGGCGCCCACGCCCAGCACGGCGAGGACGATCAGGACCACGGCGGGCAGACCCCGCCGGGGCAGCGGCAGGCCCGGACGGCGGCGGCCGGTGCGCGGCGGGGTGTCCGGCGGCGCGACCGAGCCGAGGCGGGCCGTGCGGTGCACCCCGTCGGCCGGCTCCGGGCCGGAGGCGGTGCGCGGCAGCACATCGGTGCGCTCGCTCCGGGCCGCCGTGCGCGGCAGCACATCGGTGCTCTCGTCGCCCGGGGCGCCCGTCCCCGGCCCGGAGCGGGCCTGCGGCGGGACGGCGTCGAGCTGCTCCTCGGACAGGGCCGCGCGGACCTCGCGGGCGCCCGCGAGCAGGGCCACCGCGTCGTACGGGCGGAGGTCGGGGTTGCGGGCGGTGGACCCGGCGACCAGCTCGTCCAGATCCACGGCGAGGCCCGGGACCAGGGCCGAGGGGGCGGGCACGTCCTCGTTGAGGTGCAGATAGAGGACCTGGGCGGGGGTGTCGCCGCCGTGCGGCTTGGAGCCCGTGAGCATCTCGTAGAGCATCACGCCGCAGGCGTACACGTCCGCCCGGGTGTCGGCGGTGCCGTACTCGATCTGCTCGGGGGCCAGATAGGAGACCGTGCCGAGGACCGAGCCGGTGGTGCTCGTCACCGAGCCGACCGCCCGGACCAGGCCGAAGTCCGCCACCTTCACCCGGCCGTCGTCCCCTATCAGGACGTTCTCCGGCTTCATGTCGCGGTGCACGAACCCGGCCCGGTGGGCCGCGCCCAGTGCGGCGAGGACCGGCTCCAGGATGTCCAGGGCGGCCCGCGGCGGCAGCGCGCCCCGCTCGCGCAGCACATCGCGCAGGGTGCAGCCCTCGACGTACTCCATCGCGAGATACACGTACGCGCCCTCGGCGCCCTGGTCGAAGACGCCGACGACATTGGGGTGGGCCAGGTGCGCGACGGACTTGGCCTCGCGGATGAAGCGCTCGACGAAGGTCGCGTCGGCCGCGAGGTCCGGGTGCATCACCTTGAGCGCGAGCACCCGGTCGAGCCGGGTGTCGACGGCCCGGTAGACCGTGGCCATGCCGCCGACGGCGATGCGCTCGTCGACGCGGTAGCGGCCGTCGAGCACCTGCCCGACGAGAGGGTCCTGGAGGGTCGTGTCCACGCAGCAGAGTCTACGAGCCGGTCAGGACACCCCCGCCGCTCCGGTACGCACCTGCAGCGTACCTGTGACGCACGCCCCTTCCGCGCGGGCCGGGCCCGGGACGTCCTTGCGCCCGGGTCCGCCCCGGTCCGCGTCCGGGGGCGGTCAGAACGCCGGGCGTTCCGGGTCGTGGCCCAGCGCGGCGAGCCCCTCGGTTGGGGAGGACGCCTCGGCGAAGTGCCGGCGGGGGATGCGCCCCGCCCGCCGGGCCAGCCGGCCCGCCTCCACCGCGTGCCGCATCGCCTCCGCCATCAGCGCCGGCTCCTGCGCCCGGGTCACGGCCGAGGCCAGCATCACCGCGTCGCAGCCCAGTTCCATCGCCAGGGCCGCGTCCGAGGCCGTTCCGGCGCCCGCGTCCAGGATCACCGGGACGCCCGCCTGCTCGACGATGAGCTGGAAGTTGTGCGGATTGCGGATGCCGAGCCCGGAGCCGATCGGCGAGCCCAGCGGCATGATCGCCGCGCAGCCCGCGTCCTCCAGCCGGCGGGCCAGCACCGGGTCGTCGTTGGTGTACGGGAGCACGGTGAAGCCGTCGTCGACCAGGGTCTCGGCCGCGTCCAGCAGCTCGGAGCCGTCCGGGAGGAGGGTCCGCTCGTCCGCCACGACCTCCAGCTTGATCCAGTCCGTGCCCAGCGCCTCCCGGGCCAGACGCGCGGTGAGCACGGCCTCGCCCGCGGTGAAGCAGCCCGCCGTGTTCGGCAGCACCCGGATGCCGAGCCGGCTGAGCACGGAGAGCACCGAGCCCTGCACGGTCGGGTCCAGCCGCCGCATCGCGACCGTGGTCAGCTCGGTGCCACTGGCGATCAGGGAGCGCTCCAGGACCTCCAGGCTGGGCGCCCCGCCGGTGCCCATGATCAACCGGGAGGCGAAGGACTCGCCGCCGATGACGAGCCGGTCGTCCGCCATGGCGCTCAGCCTCCCTGGACCGCGGTGAGGACCTCGACGCGGTCGCCCGCGCCGAGCCGGGTGGCCGCCCACGCGCCGCGCGGCACCACGGTCTCGTTCACCGCCGCCGCCACCCCGGCGGGCGCGGCGCTCAGGGTGGCGACGACCGCGTCCAGGGTGGTCCCGGCGGCCAGCTCCCGGGCCTCGCCGTTCACGGAGACGGTCACGGAGACCGTCGGGGAGGCGGCGGGGGCCGGGGGTGCGTTCTCGGGGGTGTTCATACGGGCTGTTCCTGTCGTACGGGGGCGAAGCGGCCGGGGCCGAACGGCCGTGCGTGCGCGGGCAGTTCGCCGTCGGTGAGGACGGTCGCGAGGACATCGCCGGTCACCGGGGTGAGCAGCACGCCGTTGCGGTGGTGACCCGTGGCCAGCAGCAGTCCGGGCAGCGCGGTCGGCCCCAGCAGCGGGGCGTTGTCGGGGGAGCCGGGCCGCAGCCCCGCGCGGGTCTCGACCAGCGGGAGTTCGGTGATCCCGGGCACCAGCTCATGGGCGTCGCGGAGGAGTTCGTAGACCCCGCCGGCCGTGACCGTGGTGTCCCAGCCCAGCTCCTCGCTGGTGGCCCCGACGACCAGCTCGCCGGACTCGCGGGGCACCAGGTACACATGGCTGCCGCGCACCACCGCCCGCACCGTCCGGGAGAGGAACGGCGCGTACGCGCGGGGCACCTCCAGCCGCAGCACCTGGCCCTTGACCGGGCGCACCGGGGGCAGCGCCTGGGGCGGCACCCCGCCGAGCCGGCAGCTGAGGCTGCCGCCCGCGAGCACCACCCGGCCGGCCGCCAGCGCGGTCCCGTCGGCGAGGACCACACCCGTGGCGCGGTCGTGCGCCACCGTCAACCGCTCCGCCCAGCCGCGCACGAAGCCGACGCCCGCCCGGCGGCAGGCGGTGACCAGGGCGGCGGCGAGCCGCCGGGGGTCGACCTGGTGGTCCCCGTCGACGCGCAGCCCGCCGCGCACCCCGGGCGCGAGCATCGGCTCCAGCCGCCGGCACTCGCGCCCGGTCAGCCAGGTGGAGGTGAGGCCGGAGCGGGTCTGGAGCGCGTGCAGTTCCCGCAGATGCGCCCGGTCGTCCGCGTCCAGGGCCACGGCGAGGGTGCCGCAGGACCGGTAGCCGGTGTCCTGGCCGCTCGCCTCCTCCAGCTCCGCGACGAACGCCGGGTAGCGGCGGGCCGATTCGAGGTTGAGCGCGAGCAGGGTCTGCTCGCCGTAGTGGAGTTCGGTGACGGCCGCGAGCATGCCCGCCGCGACCTGGGCGGCCCCGCCGCCCGGTTCGGGGTCCACGACGGTGACGGTGAGCCCGCGTTGCGCGGTGCGCCAGGCGGTCACCAGCCCGATGACGCCACCGCCGACGACGAGGACGTCCGGCGCGCGTGCCGCGTCCGCCGTGATCGCCGCGTCCGCCGCGGTCGTCGTGTCCGTGTCCGCTGTGTCCGTGTCCGCTGTACGGGACATGGGTGTCCAGCCCCTCCCTTCGCCGGCATGACCCGGATCAGGTTCGTACGGTCGGGGGCCGGCCAGCCCCCCTCTCAGCCCGGTGCGTCCGGGCTCCCGCGAGTGCCTTACGGTGGCCACCCTAACGCCCCGTCCCCGGCCCCGGTAAGGGAGCCGCCGGGCCGCGGGGACCACGGCACAGGAGGCGCGACCGCATGGTGAGATCGCTCGACGGGCTGGTGCTCGTCCCCGTCGCCGACCAGGCCCCCGGGCAGGTCGGCACCCGCACCCGGTTCACCTACCACGAGGAGAGCGGGCGGGTCTGGGCCGAGTACGCGGGCGGGGACGTGGTGCGCGGCCACCTCGTCGGGACCCGGGAGGGCGACCGGCTCGACTTCCGTTATGTGCAGTTGAGGACGGACGGCACGACCTCCTCCGGGCACTGCGTCTCCACCGCGAGTGAGCTGCCGGACGGGCGGGTGCGGCTGGACGAGAGCTGGGAGTGGGAGTCCCGGGAGGGCAGCGGCACCAGCGTCGTCGAGGAACCGCTCTCCTGATGGAGCGTCAGATCGTTAGGGTGGCCGGGTGGACGAGCGGACGGCGGGCGAGCGGATGAACGAGCGGCGGGTGGTCGTCGTCGGCGCGGGGATGGCCGGTGTGCAGAGCGCCGTCGCCCTGCGCGAGGCCGGTTTCGGGGGCGAGGTCGTCCTGATCGGCGCCGAACCCCACCAGCCCTACGACCGCCCGCCCCTGTCCAAGGCGATCCTGCTGGGCACCGCCGAGAGCTCCGCCTTCGACATCGACTTCGACGAACTCGGCGTGGACCTCCGCCTCGGCTGCGAGGTCACCGGCGTCCGCCCCGGGGACCACGAGGTCGACACCGAGGCCGGGCCCGTCCCCTATGACGTGCTGGTGCTGGCCACCGGCGCCGAACCCGTGTCCCTGCCCGGCGCCGAGGGCGTCCCCGGCGTCCATCTGCTGCGCACCCTCGACGACGCCGACCGGCTGCGCCCGGTGCTGGAGCGCCGGCACGAGATCGTGGTGGTCGGGGCGGGCTGGATCGGCGCCGAGTTCGCCACCGCCGCCCGGGAGGCGGGCTGCGCGGTCACCGTGGTGGAGGCCGCCGACCGGCCGCTCGCCGGGTCCCTGCCCGCCGAGGCCGCCGCGCCCATGGCCCGCTGGTACGCGGAGGCGGGCGTCCGGCTCCTCACCGGGGAACGGGTCGCGGCCGTGGAGGAGGGCGCGGTCCTCCTCGCGTCCGGGCGCCGGATCCCGGCCGGGGCCGTGGTCGTCGGCATCGGCGCCCGGCCCTCGACCGGCGCCCTCGCGGGGAGCGGCATCGCGCTGGGCGCGGCCGGGGAGGTGGTCGCCGACAGCCGTCTGCGCACCTCGGCCCCCGATGTCTACGCGGTGGGCGACTGCGCCTCCTACCCGTCCGCCCGCTACGGCGACCGGCTCCTGGTGCACCACTGGGACAACGCCCTCCAGGGCCCCCGGACCGTGGCCGCGGCGGTCACCGGCGGGGAGCCGGAGGCGTACGACCCGGTCCCGTACTTCTGGTCCGAGCAGTTCGGCCGCTTCGTCCAGTACGCCGGGCACCACCCGGCCGCCGACACCCTGCTGTGGCGCGGCGACCCGGAGCGGGACGCGCAGTGGTCGGCGCTCTGGCTGCGCGAGGGCGCCCTGGTGGCCCTCCTCGCCGTCGACCGGCCGCGCGACCTGGCCCAGGGGCGCAGGCTGATCGCCTCGGGCGCCCGGCTGGCCCCGGCCCGGGCGGCGGACCCGCTGGTCCCGCTGAAGACGGCGGTCCTCGCGTAGGGGCCGGTGGGGGCGGTCGGTCCCGGCTGATCGGGGCGTGGGGGCTGTCCGGCGGATCGGGGCCCCGCCCGCAGGCCGTCGGCTACCGGCTGCCGGTCGGGGATGGCAGGCTTGGACCCGTGACCGAGATTGACGCAAAGATCGATGCTCTCGTCCCCGCCTGGCTCCACCTGCCGGACATCGCGGAAAAGCTCGATGTCGAGGTGACGCGGGTGCGGCAGTTGGTCAAGGAGGGCCAGCTCATCGCCGTGCGCCGTGGTGAGAACCGGACACTGCAGGTGCCCGCCGCCTTCATCGACGGCACCAAGGTGGTCAAGGGCCTCTCCGGCACCCTGACCCTGCTGCGGGACGACGGCTTCACCGACGAGGAGATGCTGGAGTGGCTGTTCACTCCGGACCCGAGCCTGCCGGGCACCCCGGCGCAGGCGCTGAGTGAGAACCGCGGCACGGAGGTGAAGCGCCGGGCCCAGGCGCTGGCCGTCTGACACACCGCACCGACCGCCCGCCGGCCCGCTCCGGGCCGGCGGGCGCACCACTCCACCCCGGGGGGAACCACCCATGTCCATGTCCACGGCCTCCACCGCATCCCCGTCCGCGGCCGCCTCCGCCCGCCCGTCCGCCCGTGAGCGGCTCGGCGACGCGCGGCTCTATCTCTGCACCGACGCGCGCCGGCGTCAGGGCGACCTGGCCGACTTCCTCGACACCGTGCTCGCCGCGGGCGTCGACATCGTGCAGCTGCGCGACAAGGGCATGGAGGCGGGCGAGGAGCTGGAGCACCTGGCGGTGTTCGCCGACGCCTGCCGCCGCCACGGCAGACTCCTCGCGGTCAACGACCGCGCCGACGTGGCGCACGCCGCCGCCTCCGACGTCCTGCACCTGGGGCAGGGCGACCTGCCCGTCCCGGCCGCGCGGGCGATCCTCGGCGAGGGGGTCCTGATCGGGCGGTCCACGCACGCCGAGGCCGAGGTGGACGCGGCGGCCGCCCAGCCGGGCGTCGACTACTTCTGCACCGGGCCGTGCTGGCCCACCCCCACCAAGCCCGGCCGGCACGCCCCCGGGCTCGGCCTCGTCCGCCACGCCGCCGCCCTCGGCACGGACCGCCCCTGGTTCGCCATCGGCGGGATCGACGCGGCCAACCTGGACGAGGTGCTGGACGCGGGCGCGCGCCGGGTCGTCGTGGTCCGGGCGATCACCGAGGCGGACGACCCGGGCGCGGCCACCGCCGAGCTGGCGAAGCGCATCCGGGCGCGGCTGGGCTGACCGGGCCGCCCCCGGCACCCGCCGGCCGGGTCCCGGCGGAGCCGCGGTCGGGCCCCGCTGCCGTCCGGATGGCGGCGCGCTCGTCTCACGGCTGTCCGACTGGTGGACAAGAGACCGGCCAATCATGACAAAAAGCCCTGATCCGGTTGGGCGGCCCCGCTCGCCTGGCTAACCTGCCGGTATGGCCCTCGGCACTGCTTCCACCCGGACCGATCGCGCCCGCACCGTGCGCGACATGCTCGCCACCGGCGAGACGACGTACTCCTTCGAGTTCTACTCGCCCAAGAGCGACAAGGGCGAGCGCAACCTGTGGAACGCCCTGCGCCGGGTCGAGGCGGTCGCCCCCGACTTCGTGTCCGTCACCTACGGCGCCGGGGGCTCCACCCGCGGCGGCACGGTGAAGGCCACCCAGAAGATCGCCGCCGACTCGACCCTCACGCCCGTCGCGCACCTCACCGCCGTCGGCCACTCGGTGGCCGAACTGCGGAACATGATCGGCCAGTATGCGGACGCCGGGATCAGGAACATCCTGGCCCTGCGCGGCGACCCGCCCGGCGACCCGATGGCCGACTGGGAGAAGCACCCCGAGGGCGTGACCTACGCGGCCGAGCTGGTCTCCCTCATCAAGGAGGCCGGGGACTTCTGCGTCGGCGTCGCCGCGTTCCCCGAGATGCACCCCCGCTCGCCCGACTGGGACAGCGACATCCGGTACTTCACGGACAAGTGCCGCGCGGGCGCGGACTACGCGATCACGCAGATGTTCTTCCGCCCCGAAAGCTATCTGCGGCTGCGCGACCGGGTCGCGGCGGCGGGCTGCGAGACCCCGATCATCCCGGAGATCATGCCGCTGACCAGCGTGCGGCAGCTGGAGCGGTTCTCCGAGCTGAGCAACGCCGAGATCCCCGCCGAGCTGAAAGACAGGATCCTCTCGGTCAAGGACGATCCGGCCGCTGTACGCTCCATTGGCATCGAGTTCGCGACGGAGTTCTGCGCGAGGCTGCTTGCCGAGGGTGTCCCCGGACTGCACTTCATCACGCTCAACAACTCCACCGCGACACTCGAGATCCACGGGAATCTCGGACTGCACGAACAGTCCTGACCGGCCGTATCCGCCCCGAGCAGGGGCGGCGGCCGCTGGAGAGGGGCGGGCATGGGCTGGACGGTCCTCTACATCGCGTTCGGCGTCGTCGCGCTGTGGCTGCTCGGTGAGGTGCTGCTGCAGTACAAGGCGCGGCTGCGCTGGCGGCTGCTGGCCTTCGTCGGCTTCCTGGGCGTGGTCCTCGGCGTACTGATGCCGTCGGTGCCGGTGATCGCGGTGGGCGCGACGGCCTTCGCGGTCGGCCAGACCTATGTGACGCTCTCCTTCCGCCGGGGCTTCTCCACCGGCTGGGCGCTCGGCGGCAAGCCGGGCGCGAGCCGTCGCCGCCGCTCGGCCGCCGAGCCGGAGCGGGAGCCGACCCTGGAGGTCTCCGACCTCTCCTACGAGTCCGCCGACGAGCAGGCCCGCCCCGCTCCCGAGGTCTACGAGCCGGAGCCGCTGCCGGAGGACACCGGCCAGTACGGCGTCTACTCCGACGACGCCTACGCGGCCTCCCGCAACCGGACCGCGGCCCACGACGACTCCGGGGCCCCGCAGTACGACACCGGCTACGGCGCGTACGACGCCTACGCCGACCCGGCCGGCCCCCAGCCGGACCACACGGCCGCGTACCCCGCCTACGACACCGCCGACGCCTCGTACCAGTACACCGGCTACCAGGACCCGTACGCAGGCGCCCAGCAGCAGTACGACGCCTACGGCACCTACGCCACCGACGGCGCGGGCTACGCCACCGCCGCCTACCCCGACCCCTACGCCCAGCAGCAGTACGGCGACACGCCCCCCGGCGGAGTGTGGGTCCCCCAGCAGCGCGAGAACGACGAGCCGCCCGCCGAACCCCGGGCCCAGCCCTCGCCGTACGGCTACGACACCGGCTACGACGGGCAGCAGCAGTACCGCTACTGACCACGGCCGGGTGGGCGGCTACTGCGAGCCGCGGAAGTCCGCGCCCTCCACGACCAGGCCCGCGACCAGGGCGCCGGACATGCCCGTGTGGGCGAGGCCGCCGCCGGGGTGGGACCAGCCACCCGCGAGGAACAGGCCCGGCAGGGGGGCGGAGTTGGCGGCCGGGAGCAGGGCGCCCGCGACGCCCGGGAGGGCGGGCGGGGGGACGACCGGGGAGCCGGTCGCGGCGCGGGTGTCGTCCGGGGTGAGGACCTCGCGCCACAGGGTCCGCCCGCGCAGTCCGGGCACGGCGGCCTCCGCCGCCTCCGTCATCCGGTCCGCGAGGGCTTCCGCGGCCTCCGCCCAGGCGGTGCCGTCCGCGAGGCGGGCGGGGACGGTGGCGGTCAGGGTCACCGTCTCGTGCGCGTCGTCGGGGCGCAGCAGCGGGTCGTCCGGGCGCAGCACGGTGACCGTGGGCCGCTCGGGGGCCCGGTCGGCGGCGACGGCGGACCACTCGGCGTCCGGGTCCGGCGGGTGCACCACCGTGCGGTGGACGGCGTCCGCGGGGCGGGCCCCGCGCAGCGCGAGGAGCACCCGCACCCGGCCGGTGCCCACCCCCGACTGCCACCGGGGCCACTCGTCCTGGCGCTCCCAGGGCACCACCTGGTCGCCGTAGAGGGCGGGCAGCGGGGCGCCGGAGACCACGGTGTCGGCCGCGATCCGCTCGCCGCCCGCGAGCACCAGGCCCGCGGCGCGCCCGTCCGTGACGGCCACCTCCTCGACCTCCGCGCCGAAGACGAACTCCACCCGGCGGGCCAGGCAGCGTTCGTGGACGGCGTCGGCCAGCGCCCGCAGACCGCCGGCCGGGTACCAGGTGCCGAAGGTCTGCTCCATGTACGGCAGGACGGCCGCCGCCGCGGGCGCGGTCCGCGGGTCCAGACCGTAGGAGGCGGCGTAGGAGCCGAGGAGGGCGGCGAGGCGCGGATCGCGCAGCTCCCGGGCGCCGATGTCGGCGAGGGTGCGCGTCCGGCGGCGCAACAGGCCCTGCTTCAGGGCGGGATACGGGTCCCGGCCGGCGAGGACGGAGACGTCGGCGGGCAGCGGTTCCTCCAGGAGCGGCCGGCGGCTGCGTTCCCACGCCACCCGCGCCCGGCCCAGGAACTCGCCCCAGCGCTCGCCCGCGCCGGAGCCGAGGGCCGCGTCCAGCGCCGCGACCGTGCCGCCG
Organism: Streptomyces sp. NPDC005805; assembly: GCF_040630445.1. Taxonomy (NCBI): domain Bacteria; kingdom Bacillati; phylum Actinomycetota; class Actinomycetes; order Kitasatosporales; family Streptomycetaceae; genus Streptomyces; species Streptomyces sp. NPDC005805. The sequence goes on along the minus strand of NZ_JBEXXN010000016.1, from coordinate 69,139 downwards.
CGCGAGGCGTCGGGCAGCAGCACGGAGGTGCCGTCCGCGAAGAGGTGCCGGGCGGCCGGGTCCACCTGGGAGAGGCCCACGGCCTTCTCCAGCGGTTCCTTGCCGGTCTTGATGAACAGGTCCCGCCAGACCGCCGGGAGGTGCAGCAGGGCGGGGCCGGTGTCGAAGGCGAAACCGTCCCGCGCGAAGCGGCCCACCGCCCCGCCGTAGGTCTCCCGGCGTTCGTACACCGTCACCCGGTGGCCCGCCGTGGCCAGCCGGGCGGCCGCCGCCATGGCGCCCGTCCCGGCGCCGATCACCGCAATCCGTGCCATGCGCCGACCCTATCGAGCGGCGTCCGCCCTCAGTGCGGCGGCCCGTCCGCCGCACCCGCCGCGGCCAGGCGTTTCTCCTCCCGCCGCTGGGCCCGCCGGCGCAGGAAGCGGCGGATCCGGGAGACGAGGAGGAAGACCGTCACGATGCCCAGCACCAGCAGCACCGCCGCGATGATCGCCGCCGCCACCGGGTTGAAGACCGCGAAGGTGACGATCCCGGCGACGCCCAGGTCCTCGGCGATGCTCACCAGGACGTTGCTGAAGGGCTCCGGTGAGGTGTTGACGGCCATTCTGGTGCCGGCCTTGACGAGATGGCTGACCAGCGCGGTCGAGCCGCCGACCGCGCCCGCCGCGACCTCGGGCAGCGAGCCGCTCTGGCCCGCGAGCAGCGCGGCGATCACCGCGCCCGAGAGCGGGCGGATCACGGTGTGCGCGGAGTCCCATATGGAGTCGACGTACGGAATCTTGTCCGCCACCGCCTCGCAGAGGAACAGCACGCCCGCGACGATCAGGACGTCGGTGCGCTGGAGGGCCGGGGGGACGTCGTCGCTGACGCCCGTGGCGCCGAAGATGCCGAGCAGGAGGACCACCGCGTAGGCGTTGATCCCGCTGGCCCAGCCGCTGGTGAAGACGAGAGGGAGTACGGACACGGACGCGATCGTAGCCAGCCCGCTCCCGCCGCGGACCGGGTGTCCGGCCCAGGGCTGAGTATCCGTACTCAGCCGGGGAGATGAGTAGGCGCGCGGATGGGTCGGCTCCGGTCCGGACGGAAGAGTGGTCACCACGGCAGGGGCGCGGCGCCGGCACCGACGACACGGGGCGTCGGAACGGCGCGGCGCCCGGCCGTGACGGGGAGCACGGCCGGGGAGTCCACGACCACGGGGGAACGACGGGGGACGGACTCTTCGGCGCGGGTGCACGGGGGTGCACCGAGGGGCCGGACCGGCGGCAGCCGGTCCGGCCCCTCGTCGTCTCCCCGCCGCCCGGGCCTCGGGGGCAGTCCCGCCGCCGGACCCGGGGCCAGTCCCGGCGCCCGCGCCCCCGGGTCAGTCCCGGCGCCCGCTGACCCGGCCGTGCAGCAGCAGGGACAGCGCGCCGTGCACATCGTCCAGGGACCGTTCCCGCTGGAACGCCTGCCAGTCCAGGGCGGCCACCAGGACCATCCCCACCAGGGCCGCCGCGGTGAGCGGGATGTCGATCTCCTCGCTCAGCTCACCCGCCTCCACGCCCTCGCGCAGCACCGTCTCCACCACCGCGACCGCCTCCTGCCGGACCACCAGCAGGGTGGACTGCCAGGCCCGGTTGGTGCGCCACAGCTCGGCGACGTAGAGCTGGGTGAAGGCCGGGTAGCGGTCGATGAACACCAGACCGGCGCGGATCATCGCGTCCAGCGCCTCGATCCGGGTGCCGCCGCGCTCCGCCGTCTCCTCGGACGCGGCGCGCAGCGAGGCCGTCAGCAGCCCGACGCCGTGCCGGAGCAACTCCTCGAACAGCTCGGTCTTGCTCTTGAAGTTGTAGTAGACCGTGCCCTTGGCCACCCCGGCCCGCTCCGCGATCTCGTCCACCGTGGTGGCGGAGAAGCCCTGTTCGGCGATGAGGGTCACCGCCGCCTCGTAGAGCTTGGCACGCGTCGCCTGCCGTCTTGTGCTGCTGTCCATACCCGTGATTCTCACAGGTCCGCCCGCCTTCGCAGGGCCGGCCTTCGCACGGCCCGCCTTCGCGGGGCCGGCCTTCACAGCGTCAGCTCCGGGTGGAGCCGGTTCAGGGTCCAGACCTGCTTGCTCCGGGCGGAGAGCGCGGTGAGCGCCAGCGCGCCGAGGGTGAACGCGGTCAGGACCGCCGTCGCCTGCCACACCGGGCCGAGTCCGCCGCCCGTGATCAGCCGGCGCAGCGCGTCGACCACATAGGTCATCGGCAGGAAGGGGTGGATGGCGTTGAAGAACCCGGGCGAGGTCTGCACCGGGTAGGTGCCGCCCGCCGAGGTGAGCTGGAGCATCAGCACGGCGAGCACCAGGATCCGGCCGGCCGCTCCGAAGCGGGCGTTGAGCCACTGGATGATCGCGGCGAAGCAGCAGGTCACCAGGGCGAGGAAGGCGACCGTGCCCAGGGTGCGGGCCGCCTCCAGGCCGAGCCCGAAGTGCAGTACGGACATCAGCGCGGCCACCTGGAGCAGCCCGATCGAGGCGACCGGCAGCCATCCGGCGAGCGCGATCCGCCAGGCCGAGGCACCGGCGGCGAGCGCCCTCCGGTTGAGCGGCAGGATGATCATGTACGCCACCATCGAGCCGACCCAGAGGGACAGCGGGATGAAGTACGGGGCGAAGCCGGTGCCGTAGTTGGGCGCCTTGTGCAGGGACTGCGCGGCGAGCTGGACCGGGTCGGCCATGACCCCGGTGCGCTGCTCGCGGGCGTCCTTGTCGTAGTCCGGGATCTTCCCGACGCCGTCGTTCAGCCCGGCGGCCAGCTCCTGGGAGCCGCCCGAGAGCCGGTAGAGCCCGCCGTCCAGGTCACCGGCGCCCTTCTTCAGCCGGCCGATGCCGCTGTCCAGGTCGGTGGCGCCGGACTTGGCGGTGGTCAGGCCCGAGTGGAGCTCCGCGGCACCCTTGGCGACCTTCTGCGCGCCGGAGTTCAGCTCGTTGATCTTCTCGACGGCGTACTCCAGGTCCTCGTCGAGCCGGGGCGCCCGCTTCGCCAGCGCGTCGGCCTGCTTCTCCAGCTTCTTCAGGTCGGCGGTCATGGTCTTCAGCCGGCCGCCGGAGTCCTTGGCCAGGGCGTTGGCGTCGTCCGCCACACGGGCCACGTCGGCCGCCGTGGTCTTGGCGCGCTTGAGGGCGGGGCAGGCGGACGGGTCGGGGAGGACGTTCTCCTCGCAGGTGGTGCGGTACACCTCGGACAGCTCGTCGGCGGAGGCGTGCGCCTCGGCGGCGGCGCCCGGGGCGCGCTTCAAGAGGTCGTCCAGGTGGCGGCGGACGTCACGGGAGGAGTCGGCCACCATCCGGGCGGTCTCGCCGATCGGCTTCTCGTACTCGCGCAGATACGGACGCACCTTGTCGGCGACGCCGTTGACCCTGCCCGCGAGCTGCCCGGTGCCGTCCGCCACCTTGCGGGAGCCGGTCTTCAGCTCGGCCGCGCCGGACTGGAGCTTCCCGATGCCGCCGGACAGCTCCCTGCTGCCGGTGCGCGCCTCGCCGAGCCCGTCCGCGAGGTCCCTGGAACCCTTCTTGGCCTTCCCGACACCGGACTTGAGGTCGTCGGCGCCCTTGGCGGCCTTCTCGGTGGCGTCGTGGATGTCGGAGAAGGAGATGAAGATCCGGTCCAGGAAGGTGCGCGAGGCGTCGGTGGAGGCGGCGGTGCGCACCTCGGAGAAGACCGTCCGGGAGATCTGCCCGACGATGTAGTTGTTGGCGTCGTTGGTGCGCACCCGCAGCGCGCCGGTCTCGGGGGAGTCCCCGGAACTGGAGGCGATCCGCCGGCTGAAGTCCTCGGGCATGGTGAGGGAGAGGTAGTACGTGCCGTCCTCGACGCCCTTGCGCGCGGTCTCGTCGTCGACCTCGTGCCAGTCGAAGGTCCGGCTGTCGTGCAGCTTCCGGGTGATCTCGTCGCCCGCGGTGATCTTCCGGCCGTCGGCGGTGGCGCCCTTGTCCTCGTTGACCAGCGCGACGGGTATCCGGTCGAGCCGGCCGTACGGGTCCCAGAACGACCACAGGTAGAGCGCGCCGTAGAGCAGCGGGAGGAGCAGGACCGCGACGAGCGCGGCGCGCGGCAGCCTCCCCCTGCCGAAGCGCTTCAGCTCAAGCGCGGCCAGTTTCGGCGAGCGCATCCGCCGCCCCCTCTTCGGTCGTGGTGGTGGTCGTCGAGTCCTCGGGGGACTCGGGGCCGCGGTCCTCGGGGGCCTCGGGGTCCTCCGCCGGGTCGTCCCCGGCGGCCTCGGTCTCCGGTTCCTCCTCCGGCGCGGGCGCGGGCGCGGGGCGGTCGTCCGTCGTGCGGACCGTGAGCGCGTCCCCGGGGGACTCGCTGCACACCGCCAGGACGGTCGTGCCGGACGCGGCCACCGAGCGCAGCAGTTCCCAGGCCCGGTCCCGGTCGGCGCCGGACAGCTTGAGGTCCGCGTCGTCGACCGCGAGCAGCGCGGGGCGGCCGATCAGGGCGAGGGCGACGGAGAGCCGCAGGGCCTCCAGCCGCTCCAGGTCGCGTACGGCGGTCCGTTCGCCCTTGGGGAGGGTGCCGGTGTCCAGGCCCGCGGCCGCGAGGGCGGTGTCCAGACGCTCCCGGGCGGCGGCCGCCCGCTCCCTGCGAGGGCGCAGCAGTTCCCGCAGGGAACCGCCGAACCGCCGCTGGAGCAGGGCCCGTTCACGCAGGTGCTCGGCGACGGTCAGCGCCGGGTCGAGGTCGCTGACGCCCGGCACCGGGCCCAGCGCGCTGATCCGGCGCACCGCGGCCATCCCGCGCGGCAGCTCCCGCCCGGCCACGGACGCGCGCCCCTCCGTGGCGCGCATCCGCCCGCTCAGCGCGAGCAGCAGACAGGTCCGCCCGGTGCCCGAGGGCCCCTCGATCGCCACCAGTGAACCGGGCTCCGCCGTGAACGTGACCGAGCGGAACACCCAGCCGCGCGGCCCCTTCAGGCCCAGGTCCGTCGCCTCCACGGCCGCCCCGCGCGCCTCCACGGCCGCCCCGTGCGGGCTGCCCATCGCACCCACCCCCTGCTTCCCCACCGCTGCCCATTCTTTGAACTGACTGGTCAGTCCAGAAAACTACCCCCGATGCGGCCGGGGAAGCAAAACGGGGCCGTCTGCGCACGGCAGTTGGGGGAAAACTCCTGTTCAGGGCGATTGTCAGTGGGGGCCTTCACGATGGATGCATACGGCCACAGCGCCGTCACACGACGACAGGAGGCTCGTCATGGCCAGCCGCTCCACCGCCGCTGCTTCGCGGCGCCGCGCCACCGGCCCTGCCCCCTCATCGACCGGCCCCGCGCACGACGTGCACCCCGTGCTGCGCCGCGCCTCGGCGCCGCCCGCCGCCCTCGACCTGCTCGCCCAGGCCCGCGCCGGGCTGGACGAGGCGGAAGCCCTTCCCACCCCCAACGAGCGCTACGCCACGGCCCATCTGGCCGCCCTGCGCACCGCGGCCGCCGTCCTGGCCGCCCGCGGCCGGCCGGAGACCAGTGCCCGGCGCCGGCAGCGCATCCGCAGCGCCTGGGAGGTGCTGCCCGAGATCGCCCCCGAACTCACCGAGTGGAGCCTGCTCTTCGCCTCGGGCGCCGAGCGCCGGGCCCGCGCCGAGGCCGGCATAGAAGGCGCCGCCCGCCCCCGGGACGCGGACGACCTGATCCGGGACGCGGGCATGTTCCTGCGCCTCGTCGAACGGCTCCTCGTCCTGGAGCCGGCCCTGCCCCGGCCGCGTGCGGACCGGTCCGCGCCGGGCCCGGCCGGAGGGAGGCAATAGGGTGGGCGGCACACCGCCAGCACATCGCCCGAGGAGCCACCTGCCGTGTCGGACCGTTCTCCTGCCTCCGGTGGGGAGACCCCACCGCGACCCTCCCGCGCGTCCCTCCGCACCGCCGTGGTCTGGGACGTCCTCCAGGACGCGATCGACCGCCGGGCCAAGGCCGCCGGGACCGAGGCGCTGGACGTCCTCGACACCGGCGGCGGCACGGGCAACTTCGCCGTGCCGCTCGCCCGGCTCGGCCACCGCGTCACCGTCGTCGACCCCAGCCCCAACGCGCTCTTCGCGCTGGAGCGCCGGGCCGCCGAGGCGGGGGTGGCCGAGCGGGTCCGCGGCGTCCAGGGCGATGTGCACGGCCTGTTCGACGTCGTGGACCGGGGCGGCTTCGACGCCGTCCTGTGCCACGGGGTCCTGGAGTACGTCGACGACCCGGCCGAGGGCCTGCGCAACGCGGTGGACGCGCTGCGCCCGGGCGGCGCCCTCAGCCTCCTCGCCGCCGGGCTCGGCGGCGCGGTCCTGGCCCGCGCCCTCGCCGGGCACTTCACGGAGGCCCGCCAGGCCCTCGGCGACCCCGACGGGCGCTGGGGGGCCGGCGACCCGGTCCCGCGCCGGTTCACCGCCGACCAGCTCACCGGGCTGGTCGCCGGGGCGGGCGCGGAGGTCTCCGCCGTGCACGGCGTACGCCTCTTCGCCGACCTGGTGCCCGGCGCCCTGGTGGACGCCGAGCCGGGCGCCCTGGAGGCACTGCTGAAGCTGGAGGCGGCGGCGGCGGAGCTCGCCGCGTTCCACTCCGTCGCCGGGCAACTGCACGTCCTGGGCGAGAAGCGGGGTTGATCAGGGGCGCAGCCGCACATGGAGTAGGCCACAGGCCCTCCGTTACCGGCCCGCGCCCCGTATGATCGGGGGACACCGTCCGGCATGACGGATCGGAGGTTGGGGAATCAACGCCTCAGTAACTTCGATCGGGCATGGCGGCCCGGACTGGCGTGAGGCGAAGTGGGCGGGTTTCACGGGGGCGAATCCCTGCCTATCCTGAAAGGGCCGCATACCGGTCGCCCCCGCGACCGACGACGAGGAGGACTCCGTGCCGCTCTCGGAGCACGAGCAGCGCATGCTCGAGCAGATGGAGCGAGCGCTGTACGCCGAAGATCCCAAGTTCGCTACAGCGCTCGAGGGAAGCGGGCTGCGTACGTACACCCGGCGACGGGTCTACCAGGCAGTCGCTGGCTTCCTTGTGGGTATCGCGCTCCTCATGGCCGGAATGGTCGCGCAGCAGATCTGGATCAGCGTGGTGGGCTTCCTCGTGATGCTCGGCTGCGCGGTGCTGGCGGTCACCGGCTGGCGCAAGGCCCCCAAACCGGGTGAGCAGCAGCAGGCACCCGGTGGTCATGCCACCCGACGACAGCATCATCAGCGCCGGTCCGTGATGGACCGCATCGAGCAGCGGTGGCACCGCCGCCGCGACGAGCAGCAGGGCGGCCAGTAAGCCCCCGGGGCCGCCGCCCGCGCGAGCGGGCACGCCCCGGCGGCCCCTGCCGCCCGAAACCCGACCCGGAGGGGCGACGCGCAAGCGTCGCCCCTCCGGCGCGTACGGGGGTGTGCGCGGGCCGGGCCCGCGCGCCGGGGGCGTTGCACGCGGGGCTCTTGGCCGCGCCCTGTGGGGCCGGACGGCCCGTTCGCCGTCCCGGCACGGGTCGCACCCGCGCCGCGCGTCCCCGGGGCCCAGCCCCGCAGCCCGCTCCGGGCAACGCCCGCCCGGGAAGCACGGCCCGGAACCCTCTGGCAGGCCGCCTGCCACCCCCGCCCCGGCGGAGCGGCCGACGGACCGGGCGGTCACGCAGGCCGCCGTGCCCGGGCGTGGTCGCCACCGCAGTGCGCGCTGGCACCCGGCGGAGCCGGCGCAGGGCAGTCGGGGCCGCCCAGCCAAAGCCGCTCGCAGGCCGCAGCCGCCCGGCGGGCCGGGCGCCGCCCCAAGCGGCGCGCGGGCCCGCCCCCCACTACCGGGGGCGCGGCCCGCGTCGCACGTGGGTCAGCCCCGGCCCCGGGAGAGGCGGGGCAGAAGCGCCGCCGCCCGGTCCAGGGGCTTGCGGGCGCGGGTCGAGACGCGGGTGCTCAGGGAGACCCAGCGGTCGGAGAGGGCCCAGACCACTCGGACGGACGACCGGGGGAGGAGCAGGGCCCGCAGGCGGGTGCGGGTGTCCGCCGCGTCGCGGAGGCCGGAGCGGATGCGGTGGGCGTCCTCCGCCAGGCCCGTGGCGGGCCGGGGGGTGGGCGCGTACAGGACCTCCTCCACCGCGCGGGCCGTGCGGTGCATCGCCGCCGCCGGCTCGTCCGTGAGCTTGCCGAGCCGGACGATCCGGGCCGCCGCCTTGCGCGGGGTCTGGGACTCGTCCGGCGGGATGCCCAGGTCCCACGCGGTGTCCGTGATCTCCTGCCAGACCGCGAGGGTCCCGGCCGGGTCCTCGACCGGCACGGTCACGGCACCCGCCGGACCGTCCGTGACGACGGCGCCCGCCGGCCCGGCCGGGGCCCCGGACCCGGAACCGATCCGCAGCCGCCGTCTGCGGGCGAGCGCCCGCCACAGCAGCGGAAGCAGCAGCAGTGCCACCACCCCGACCACGGCGAGCGCCGTGAACAGGACCGAGGTCCACGGGGTGCCGCCCTCCGCGTCCTGGGCCACCTCCTGCGGCTGGGCCGCCCCGCACTCGCCGAGCCGGCGCTCGTGCTCCGGGCAGGCGTCCGGCGCGGCCGGGGCCGAGGACGGCTCCGACGACTCACCCGTCTCCGGCTGCGCGGGCGCGCTCGGGTCGGTCGACGGCGTCTCCTCCCGCGCGTACTCCGGGACGGTGCCCCGGCTCGGCGTCGGCTCGAAGCGGGTCCAGCCGACCCCCTCGAAGTACAGCTCGGGCCAGGCGTGCGCGTCCCGCAGGCCGACCGAGACCGTGCCGTCCGACTGCGGGGTGCCCGGGGTGAAGCCCACCGCGACCCGCGCCGGGATGCCCAGGGTCCGGGCCATCGCGGCCATCGAGAAGGAGAAGTGGACGCAGAAGCCCCGCTTTTCCTCCAGGAAGCGCCCGATCGCGGCCACGCCCGTGCCCGACAGCACCCGGGTGCTGTACGTGAAGCCGCCGTCCTCCGCGAACCACTGCTGGAGCTTCGACGCCCGCTCGAAGTCGTTCGCCGCGCCCTTGGTGATCCGCTGCGCCGTCGCCGCCACCTCGGCGGGCAGCGAACCCGGCACCTGCGTGTACTCGCGCTTGAGTTCCGAGTTGGGGGCCGGCGCGTTGGCCAGCTGCTCCCGGGTCGGCTGCACGACCAGGCTGCTCACCGAGTACTGGACGCCGGCCGTGGTCTGCCGGTCGCCGACCAGGGTCCGCCCCTCCGGCTCGAACCGCCAGCGCCCCTCGATGCCCACCTTGGTCGCCGGGTACGGCATCGGCAGCCAGGTCTGCTTGTAGGTGCCCGCCGCGGAGAGGTTGGTCCGCACCTCGGTGACGTCCACCGCGGGGCTCAGCCCGGTCGGCTCCGGCAGCCGGTCCGGGACGTCCTCCACCTTGCGCTGCGAGGAGCGCCAGGCCGTGCCGTCGAACCGGTCCAGCGCCACGATCCGCAGATACAGGCTGCGCGGGTCGGGGGCGTTGGTGCGGTAGCGCAGCACCTCGCGGTTCTGCGGCTGGTTCAGGTTCTCCTGGAGGGAGACCAGCGGGCTGACCGCCGAGATCGTGCCGCCGCCACCGGAGCCGCGGCCCGGACCGCTGCCCGTGCCGTCCAGCAGCCCGCCGTCCAGGGCGGGCAGGGCGGCCGGGACGGCGAGGGCCACGCCCAGGGCCACCACCCCGATCCGGCGCCCGGTGCGGACCGGGGCGTGCGCGGACCCGCCGCCGTCCAGCGCCCCGCCGCGCCGTGCCCCCGGCGGGGCGCCGCCGAAGACCCGGCCCCAGCGGGAGAGCCGGTCCCGGCCCTCCGCCAGCAGGAGCAGCAGATAGCCCGCCGCGGCGAGCAGGAACCACAGCCAGGCCGTGCCGCCGTCGGAGAGACCGGCCGCGACCGTGTAGAGCGCCAGCAGCGGCAGGCCCGCGGGGGCCGCCGCCCGGTAGGTGACCGCGAGGGCGTCCACCGCGAGGCCGATGAGCAGCACCCCGCCGATCAGCATCAGCCGGATGCCGTCCGTCGCGGGCGCCGGGATGGCGTACCGGCTGACGTCGTCGTACCCGGCGGCGAACAGCTGCCCGAAGTGGGCGATCGCCTCCGGGCCCGGGATCAGCCAGGCCACCGCGGACTCGCGGACGAACAGGACGGTGAGCGCCAGCAGGGAGACCAGCACCTGGAGGGCCACGGTCAGCGGCCGGGCCAGCGGCACCCGCCGGGCCAGCGCCCCCGCCCCGCTCTGCAGACCGAGCAGGACGGCCGCCTGGAGCAGCCAGCCCGCCTCGTCCACCAGGGGCAGCAGCGCCCCCGCCGTCAGCAGCGTGGCCGCGTAGGAGCACAGGGCGAGCCTGGTGCGACCGCTCATGACCAACCCCCCGAGTACCCGTGTGTCTCGCCGGACGCGGCCGACCGGCTGTGTTCCTGGCCCGCCTGCCGCCACAGGTCCCCGAGCGAGTCGCCCGGCCGGACCGGCAGCGCCGTCCAGCCCGCCTCCCGCAGCCCGCGCAGCCGCTCCTCCAGCGGACCGGGCACGGCCCCGCCGGTGACCCAGGTGCCGCTGTCCAGCACGAAGGCGACCGCGGACCCGGCCCGGCGGCGCATCCCGGCGGCCAGGGTGGCCTGCTCCGCGTCCAGGTCGCCCAGGAACGCGATCAGCAGGCCCTCGTTGCCGCCGCGCAGCGCCTCGGAGGCGCGGGACATGCCCGCCCCGTCCGAGTGGTCGACGACGGCCAGGGTGTCCAGCATCAGTCCGGCGGATTCCGCGGACTCCTGGCCCGAGTGGCCGGAGCCCGCGAAGCCGTCCGCCCCCTCACCGGGGACCGAGGTGCCGGTGTCCGTCAGCAGCCGGGTCGCGTAGCCGTGCTCCAGCAGGTGCACCAGCGCGGAGGCCGCGCCGGAGACCGCCCACTCGAAGGCCGAGTCCGGGCCGCCGCCCTCGTAGGCGACGCGGCGGGTGTCCAGCAGGACCGTGCAGCGGGCGCGCTGTGGCTGCTCCTCGCGGCGCACCATCAGCTCGCCGTACTTGGCGGTCGAGCGCCAGTGGACCCGGCGCAGATCGTCGCCGTGGCGGTAGGCGCGCGGGATGATGTCGTCGTCCCCGGCGAGGGCCAGGGTGCGCCGGCGGCCCTCCCCGTGTCCGGACGCCTCGCCCGCCAGCCGCACGGCGGGCAGCGGCTCGGTGCGCGGGACGACCGTGAGCAGGTCGAAGGCGCTGAAGGAGCGGCTCAGCTCGCACATCCCGAAGGGGTCGCTCAGCCGGAGCTGGAGCGGGCCGAGCGGATAGCGTCCGCGCAGGTCGGAGCGGACCCGGTAGGAGACCTCGCGCCGCCCGCCGGCCTCCACCCGGTCCAGCACGAAGCGCGGCCGGGGCCCCAGCACGTACGGGACGTGGTCCTGGAGCATCAGCAGGCCGGTGGGCATCCGGGAGACGTTGTCGATCCGCAGATGGACCCGGGCCTCGGAGCCCGCGGGCACCCGACCGGGGTGCAGCCGCCGACTGGCCGCGACCCGGTAGCGGGTGCGGTACAGCACGGCGACGCAGAGCAGCGGCAGGACGGCGAGGAGCAGCCCGACCCGCAGCAGGTCGGTCTGCCCGAGGGCGTACGCGCAGGCCCCGGCGGCCACCCCGGCCGCCAGGAAGGAGCGGCCCCGGGTGGTGAGACCGGCGAGGGCGGCGCGCACACCGCCGCGGTCCGTGCCCTCCGGGCCCGCGTCCGGGGCGGGCCGGGCGGCGGACATCACAGCCGCCGCGCGCCGGGCTGCCGGCCGTACAGCGGGTCCTGCGGCCGGGCGCCGGGGGCGTACGCGCCGTCCGGGCTGCCGGTGGTGGGCACGGGCGTGCGCTGCACGATGTCGAGGACGACCTGCTCCGCGGTGCGCCGGCCGAGCTGGGCCTGCGCGGTGGGCAGCAGCCGGTGGGCGAGGACGGGCACGGCCAGGGCCTGCACGTCGTCCGGGAGGGCGTACTCGCGGCCGCTGAGGGCGGCGGACGCCTTGGCGGCGCGCACCAGGTGCAGGGTGGCGCGGGGGGAGGCGCCCAGTCTGAGGTCGGGGTGCGTGCGGGTCGCGGAGACCAGGTCCACCGCGTACTTGCGGACGGACTCGGCGACGTGGACCTCGCGCACGGCCTCGATCAGCTTGACGATGTCATGGGCGTGGGCCACCGGCTGGAGGTCGTCCAGCGGGTTCACCCCGCCGTGCATGTCGAGCATCTGGAGCTCGGCGCCCGCGCTCGGGTACCCGATGGAGACCCGGGCCATGAAGCGGTCGCGCTGGGCCTCGGGCAGCGGGTAGGTGCCCTCCATCTCGACCGGGTTCTGGGTGGCCACCACCATGAAGGGGTCGGGCAGCTCGTAGCTGTGCCCGTCGATGGTGACCTGGCGCTCCTCCATGGACTCCAGCAGCGCGGACTGGGTCTTGGGGGAGGCCCGGTTGATCTCGTCGCCGATCACGATCTGGGCGAAGATCGCGCCCGGCTTGAACTCGAACTCGCGCTGCTGCTGGTCGAAGACCGAGACACCGGTGATGTCCGACGGCAGCAGGTCCGGCGTGAACTGGATGCGCCGCACCGAGCAGTCGATGGAACGCGCCAGCGCCTTGGCCAGCATGGTCTTGCCGACGCCGGGGACATCCTCGATCAGAAGATGCCCCTCGGCGAGCAGCACGGTCAGCGAAAGCCGTACGACCTCAGGCTTGCCCTCGATCACACTCTCCACCGAACCGCGGACACGCTCCGCGGTCGTGGTCAGATCAGTGAGGCTCGCTCGATCGTCATAGGTCGTCACCCGGCCCTCCTCGGCCCGTCCGGGGCCTGTGCACTTCAGCCGGCACGGCCCACCACGAAACACGGACACCGTCCCCGGATAGTTCCGGAGGGCGCCACACCCGTCATTCTTGTTGGCGGCACGGTGTCGTGTCACTTGCCTGTGGACAACTGAGGCCGAAATGACGGGTTCGGTGGGTTTTGCGCTACCCGTCGTTACCCGCCGTACCGGATCACACCGCGGGCTCGATCTCCCGCAGCGCCCCCGTCCTCACATCGAAGACGAAGCCCCGCACGTCGTCCTTGTGGAGCAGGAAGGGCGAGGTGCGCACCCGCTGCATCGACTGGCGCACATCCTGGTCGACGTCGCGGAACGCCTCGACGGCCCACGCCGGCCGCTGCCCGACCTCCTCCTCGAGTTCCATACGGAACTCCTCGGTGATCGTCTCAAGGCCGCAGCCCGTGTGGTGCACCAGGATCACGCTGCGGGTGCCCAGCGCCCGCTGGCTGATGGTGAGGGAGCGGATCACGTCGTCGGTGACCACACCGCCCGCGTTGCGGATGGTGTGGCAGTCGCCCAGCTCCAGGCCGAGCGCGGCGTGCAGGTCGAGGCGGGCGTCCATGCAGGCCACGACGGCGACCTTGAGGACCGGGCGGGCGTCCATCCCCGGGTCCCGGAAATCGGCGGCGTACCGCTGGTTCGCCTCGACGAGGCGGTCGGTGACGGTGCCCTCGCCGAGAGCGGTCCCGGACGTTGCGTGCGCAGAAGTCGACATGGCTCGAAGGTAGCGGTCACAGCCGCCCCGGACCCGGAAGGAGAAGCGGACAAACAGCGGCAAGCCGCCTGCTGTGAGCTAATCCACAGCCCCCGCGGGGAGCCCCGCGCGACGCGCTGCCCGGTTGATTGACCGGGCGTACCGGTGGACTAAAGTGACGCGGAGTTCCGGACGCCCCCGCCCCGCGCGGCGGCATCCCCCGAGATTCTCCCCGCATTCCGCGTGCGCGGCGTACGCACGGCCCGGCCCTGCCCCGCTCCACGCCGGACCTGAGAGGGCGCATGAGCCAGACCCGACACGTCCCGGTGATGCTCCAGCGGTGCCTGGACCTGTTGGCCCCGGCGCTCGACCGCCCGGAGTCCGCCGCAGGCGGGGGCGGCCCCGTCGTCGTCGACTGCACCCTCGGCCTCGGCGGCCACAGCGAGGCCCTGCTGACCCGCTTCCCCGCCGCCCGGCTCGTCGCCCTCGACCGCGACACCGAGGCCCTGCGGCTCTCCCGCGAGCGCCTCGCGCCGTTCGGGGACCGCGCCACCCTGGTACACGCCGTCTACGACGAACTCCCCGCCGTCCTCGACCGGCTGGGCCTGAAGCGGGTGGACGGCGTCCTGTTCGACCTCGGCGTCTCCTCCATGCAGCTGGACGAGGCCGACCGGGGCTTCGCCTACGCCCAGGACGCCCCCCTCGACATGCGGATGGACCAGACCGCCGGAGTCAGCGCCGCGGAGGTGCTGAACACCTACCCGCCCGGCGAACTGGTCCGCATCCTGCGCGCCTACGGCGAGGAGAAGCAGGCCAAGCGGATCGTCTCCGCGATCGTGCGGGAACGCGAGAAGGAACCGTTCAGCCGCAGTGCCCGGCTCGTCGAGCTGATCCGGGACGCGCTGCCCCAGGCCGCCAAGCGGACCGGTGGCAATCCGGCCAAGCGCACCTTCCAGGCGCTGCGGATCGAGGTCAACGGAGAGCTCTCGGTGCTGGAGCGGGCCATCCCCGCCGCCGTCGCGGCCCTCGCCGTGGGCGGCCGGATCGCCGTGCTCTCGTACCACTCGCTGGAGGACCGGCTGGTCAAGCAGGTCTTCGCGGCCGGCGCCGCGACCACCGCGCCGCCCGGGCTGCCGGTGGTCCCCGAGGAGTACCAGCCGCGCCTCAAGCTCCTCACCCGGGGCGCCGAACTGCCCACCGAGGACGAGGTGGCCGAGAACCGCCGGGCGGCGCCCGCGCGTCTGAGAGGGGCGGAACGGATCCGCGAGGACGTGGCCCGGACCCCGTAGGCCCGGCCGGTCCGGCCCCGCGGACCGGGCCGGCACCCCGCGCGGGCGGAGACGGCCGGTACGGCCGGGCGGCGGTCGTGGACGCGGCACGGCAGGGCAGGCCAGGGAAGCGATGCGGAGGACACCTTGAGCACAGCGGCCAAGCAGTTGCGGGGACGGGCCGCGCGGCTCGCACGGCTGATGCCGTCCGCGCCCAGCAGCGCCGCCCGCACCCCCTTCGTCCTGCTGGTCGTCCTGCTGCTGGCCGGCGGCCTGATCACCCTGCTGGTCCTCAACTCCTCCCTCAGCCAGGGCTCCTTCCGGCTCAGCGAGCTGAAGAAGGAGACCACCGAACTCACCGACGAGCAGCAGGCCCTCCAGCGGGACGTCGACGACCGCTCCGCGCCCGGCGCCCTGGAGCGCCGGGCCCGTGAACTCGGCATGGTCCCCGGCGGCAGCCCCGCCTTCCTCGGCCCCGACGGCACGGTCCGCGGGGTGCCGGGACGGGCGACCGCTCAGCCCTCCCCACCCGCGAAGCCCGCCGGGGACCCCGGCCCCGAGCCGGACCCGAAGCCGCAGCAGGTCCCCGCCCCCGCCGCGTCGTCCCCCGCCTCCTCGCCGGCGCCCGCCCCGTCCGCCTCCGCCGCCCCGGCCCCGGCGGCCGCCTCCCCGTCCCCGCAGCCGACCCCGACCCCCACCGGCAGGTGACGCAGTGCCCCCCAAGGAACCACCGCGCCGTCGCGTGCCGGGCCCCGCCCGGCGCCCCGCGCCCCCGTCCGGCCGCCGGCCCGCGCGCCGCCCCGACAGCCGCCGGCCGCGCCCCGCGCCCCGGCGCCCCGCCGCGCGCACCATCACCCTCGGCGACCCCCGGCCCCGGCTGCGGCTGGTCAGCCTCGGGCTCACCCTGGTGATGCTGGTCTTCGTCGTCCGCCTCCTCCAGGTCCAGGCGGTGGACGCCGACGCGTACGCGGCGAAGGCGGACAAGAACCGCTACGACAGCGTCACCCTGGCCGCCGAGCGCGGCGAGATCACCGACCGGTCCGGCATCGCGCTCGCCACCTCCGTGGACGCGCACGACATCACCGCCGACCCCAAGATGTTCACGCCGAAGGAGAGCAAGGCCCCCGACGCCCCGGAACAGGCCGCCGCCCTGCTCGCCCCCGTCCTGAACGCGGACCCGGCGGACCTCGTCAAGAAGCTGAAGAAGCCCGGCTCCCGCTACGCCGTCCTCGCCCGCCGCCAGACCCCCCAGGTCTGGCGCCAGATCAAGGACCTCAAGAGCGTCTACGCGGAGAAGGCCGCCGCCGACAAACGCGCCGGCGGCCCCGGCGCCAACGTCCTGGCCGGCGTCTTCCAGGAGCCCAGCAGCAAACGCGTCTACCCCAACGGCGACCTGGCCGCCGGGATACTGGGCTACGTCAACGCCGAGGGGCGCGGCGGCGGCGGGATCGAGTCCATGCTCGACACCGAACTCGCCGGCCAGGACGGCACCGTGACCTACGTCCAGTCCGGCGGCCGGCGCATCCCCACGGCCGGCTCCCGCGAGGAACCCGCCGTGCCCGGCTCCGACATCGAGCTGACCATCGACCGGGACATCCAGTGGGCGGCCCAGCAGGCCATCACCGACCAGGTGACCCGCTCCAAGGCGGACCGCGGCTATGTCATCGTCCAGAACACCCGCACCGGCGAGATCCTCGCCATGGCCAACGCGCCCGGCTTCGACCCCAACGACCTGAGCCAGGCCAACTCCACCGCCATGGGCAACGCGGCCCTCCAGGACGCCTACGAGCCCGGCTCCACCGCCAAGGTCATGTCGATCGCGGCCGTCCTGGAGGAGAAGAAGGCCACCCCCGGTACCCATGTCGTCGTCCCCAACCGCCTCCACCGCGGCGACCGGCTCTTCAAGGACGACATCGACCACCCCACCTGGTACCTCACCCTCAACGGGGTCCTCGCCAAGTCCAGCAACATCGGCACCATCCTGGCCACCGGGCAGCTCGGGAAGACCCAGCCCGAGGTCAACCGCGTCCTCCACTCCTATCTGCGCAAGTTCGGGATGGGGGCCACCAGCGGCCTGGGCTACCCGGGCGAGACCCCCGGCATCCTCGCCAAGCCCCAGGACTGGTCCACCTCGCAGCAGTACACGATCCCCTTCGGCCAGGGCATGTCCATCAACGCCCTCCAGGCCGCCTCCGTGTACTCGACCGTCGCCAACGGCGGGGTGCGTATCGAGCCCACCCTCGTCCGCGGCACCACCGGGCCCGACGGGCGCTTCGCCGCCGCGCCGGCGCCCAAGAAGACCCGGGTGGTCAGCGAGTCCACCGCCAGGACCCTTGCCACCATGCTGGAGTCCGTCGTCGACGACCGGGAGGGCACCGGCACCAAGGCCCGCATCCCCGGCTACCGGGTCGCCGGCAAGACCGGCACCGCCAACCGCGTCGACCCCGAACTCGGCCGCTACAAGGGCTACACGGCCTCCTTCGCCGGCTTCGCGCCCGCCGACAACCCGGAGATCACCGTCTACTGCGCCATCCAGAACCCCACCAAGGGCAGCTACTTCGGCGGCCAGATCTGCGGACCCGTCTACCAGAAGGTCATGGAGTTCTCGCTCAAGACCCTCCAGATCCCCCCGACGGGCAAGGCCCCCGCACGGCTGCCCGTCACCTTCGACCCCGGCGACTGACCGGCACACAGACGACGAACCACGCATCACGAACGACGCACAGCGCACGAACGACGTACCACCCACCGCGAACGACGCACCGCGCACCACGCACGACCGGGCGAACGGCCTCCGGCGAACCACCAGGAGACTCCAGTGACCACGATCACCCCCGGTTCCGGGAACCGCCCCGGGGCCGCCCCCTCTTTTTCCCCCGGGCCGCCCGCGCCCGGTACGCTCACCGCCGTGCCACACGCTGATCAGTCCCCCACGCCCCAGCCCGCAGCCGACCGCCCGGGACCTCCCCGCCCGGACCGGGTCAGCCCGACCGGCCTCGCGGAGCTCGCGGCCCGGCTGGAGGCCGAGGCCCCGGCGGACGCGCCGATCACGGGCATCACGCACGACTCCCGCGCGGTCCGCCCCGGCGATGTGTACGCCGCCCTGCCCGGGGCCCGCTTCCACGGGGCCGACTTCGCCCCGCAGGCCGCCGACCTCGGTGCCGCGGCCGTCCTCACCGACCCGGCGGGCGCCGAACGCGCCGCCGCCACCGGCCTGCCGGTCCTGGTGACCGAGGACCCGCGCGCCCGGATGGGCGAACTCGCCGCAGAGATCTACGGCCGCCCCGGCACCGACCTCCTCCAGATCGGCATCACCGGCACCTCCGGCAAGACCACCACCGCCTACCTCGTCGAGGGCGGGCTGCGCGCCGCCGGCCGGGCCACCGGCCTCATCGGCACCGTCGAGATGCGAGTCGGCGACGACCGCATCAAGTCCGAGCGCACCACGCCCGAGGCGACCGACCTCCAGGCCCTCTTCGCCGTGATGCGCGAACGCGGCGTGGACGCCGTGGCCATGGAGGTCTCCAGCCACGCCCTGGTCCTCGGCCGGGTCGACGGCTGTGTCTTCGACGTCGCCGTCTTCAACAACCTCAGCCCGGAGCACATGGAGTTCCACTCCGGGATGGAGGACTACTTCCAGGCCAAGGCGCAGCTCTTCACCCCGCGCCGCAGCCGGGAGGGCGTCGTCAACCTCGACGACGAGTACGGGCGGCGGCTGGTCGCCGAGGCGTCCGTGCCGATCACCACCTTCTCCGCCGAGGGCCACCCGGACGCCGACTGGCGGGCCGAGGACGTCCGGGTCGGCTCGCTGGGCTCGGACTTCACCGCGGTCGGCCCGAAGGGGGAGCGGATCAGGGCCCGTTCGCCGCTGCCCGGCCCCTTCAACGTCGCCAACACCCTCGCCGCCCTCACCGTCCTCGCGGTGGCCGGAATCGACCCCCAGACCGCCGCCGACGGCATCGCCGCCGTCCCCGGTGTGCCGGGCCGGCTGGAGCGGGTCGACGCGGGGCAGCCGTACCTCGCCGTCGTCGACTACGCGCACAAGACCGACGCCGTCGAGTCCGTCCTGCGCTCCCTGCGCAAGGTCACCGAGGGCAAGCTGCACATCGTCCTCGGCTGCGGCGGCGACCGGGACACCACCAAGCGCGGCCCGATGGGCGCCGCCGCCGCCCGGCTCGCCGACACCGCCGTACTGACCTCGGACAACCCCCGCTCCGAGGACCCCCTCGCCATCCTCGCCGCCATGCTCGCCGGGGCCGCGGAGGTGCCCGCGCACCAGCGCGGGGACGTCCTGGTCTTCGAGGAGCGCGCGGCCGCCGTCGAGGCCGCCGTCGCCCGCGCCGGGGCCGGGGACACCGTCCTCGTCGCCGGCAAGGGCCACGAACAGGGCCAGGACATCGCCGGCGTGATCCGCCCGTTCGACGACCGCGAGGTCCTGCGCGCCGCCATCGAGGCGCACCGGGCGGCCGGCCGCCCGGACGGACGCGCCACCGCACCCGAGAACAGTCAGGGATGACCCAGTGATCGCCCTCTCCCTCGCCGAGATCGCCGAAATCGTCGGCGGGCAGTCCCACGACATACCGGATCCGGCCACCGAGGTCACCGGCAGCGTCGTCATCGACTCCCGGGCCGTGGAGCCCGGCAGCCTGTTCGCCGCCTTCCGAGGCGAGCGCGTCGACGGCCACGACTACGCCGAACGCGCCGTCGCGCAGGGCGCCGTCGCCGTGCTCGCCACACGGCCCCTCGGCGTGCCCGCGATCGTCGTCGACGATGTGCAGGCCGCCCTCGGGCGCCTCGCCCGCGCCGTCGTCGAGCGCCTGGGCACCCAGGTCGTGGCGCTCACCGGCTCGGCCGGCAAGACCAGCACCAAGGACCTGGTCGCCCAGGTCCTGCGGCGCAAGGCCCCGACCGTGTTCACCCCCGGGTCCCTCAACAACGAGATCGGCCTGCCCCTCACCGCGCTCACCGCCACCGCCGAGACCGAGCACCTGGTCCTGGAGATGGGAGCGCGCGGAATCGGCCACATCCGGTACCTCACGCAGCTCACCCCGCCGCGGATCGGACTCGTGCTGAACGTGGGCACCGCGCACATCGGCGAGTTCGGGGGCCGCGAGCAGATCGCCCTCGCCAAGGGCGAACTGGTCGAGTCCCTGCCGGACGACGGCGTCGCCGTCCTCAACGCCGACGACCCGCTGGTCCGCGCCATGGCCGACCGCACCAAGGCCCGCGTCCTGCTCTACGGCGAGTCCGCCGAGGCCGCCGTCCGCGCCGAGAATGTCCGGCTCACGGGGCTCGGACAGCCCTCCTTCACGCTCCACACACCCACCGGGTGCAGTGACGTGACCATGCGGCTGTACGGTGAGCACCACGTGTCGAACGCGCTCGCCGCGGCCGCCGTCGCCCATGAGCTGGGCATGCCCGTCGACGAGATCGCCTCGGCGCTCTCCGAGGCGGGCACCCTCTCCCGCTGGCGCATGGAGGTCACCGAGCGCTCCGACGGCGTGACGGTCGTCAACGACGCCTACAACGCGAACCCCGAGTCCATGCGTGCCGCGCTGCGTGCGCTGGCCGCCATGGGCGAGGCCGCCAAGGCCAAGGGGGGCCGCACGTGGGCGGTGCTCGGCATGATGGCCGAGCTCGGCGACGAGGCGCTGACCGAGCACGACGCGGTCGGGCGGCTCGCCGTCCGGCTCAACGTCGGCAAGCTCGTCGCGGTCGGGGGCAGGGAGGCGTCCTGGTTGCAACTGGGCGCATACAACGAGGGTTCGTGGGGTGAGGAGTCGGTGCACGTGTCCGACGCGCAGGCGGCGGTCGACCTGTTGCGCGCAGAGTTGCGCCCGGGTGATGTCGTGCTGGTGAAGGCGTCCCGGTCGGTCGGCCTGGAGCGGATCGCCGAGGCGCTGCTCGAGGGTGAGGGTGCCGTCCGATGAGGCAGATCCTCTTCGCGGGAGCCATCGGCCTGTTCCTGACCCTGATCGGGACCCCGCTGCTCATCAAACTGCTCGCCCGCAAGGGGTACGGGCAGTTCATCCGCGACGACGGCCCGCGCACGCACGGCAGCAAGAAGGGCACGCCCACCATGGGCGGTATCTCCTTCATCCTCGCCACGCTCATCGCGTACGCCCTCGCCAAGGTGATCACCGGTGAGGACCCGAGCTTCTCGGGCATCCTGGTGCTCTTCCTGATGGCGGGCATGGGCCTCGTCGGCTTCCTCGACGACTACATCAAGATCGTCAAGCAGCGGTCGCTCGGCCTGCGGGCCAAGGCGAAGATGGCCGGGCAGCTGATCGTCGGCATCGCCTTCGCCGTGCTCTCGCTCCAGTTCGCGGACAAGCGAGGGCTCACCCCGGCCTCCACCAAGCTGTCGTTCATCACCGACTTCGGCTGGTCCATCGGCCCGGTGCTGTTCGTGGTCTGGGCGCTGTTCATGATCCTCGCGATGTCGAACGGCGTGAACCTCACCGACGGCCTCGACGGACTCGCCACCGGCGCCTCGGTGATGGTCTTCGGCGCGTACACCTTCATCGGCCTGTGGCAGTTCCAGGAGTCCTGCGCCAACGCGGAGACCCTGACCAACCCCAACGCCTGCTTCGAGGTGCGCGACCCGCTCGATCTCGCGGTCGTCGCCTCGGCGTTGATGGGCGCCTGCTTCGGCTTCCTGTGGTGGAACACCTCACCGGCCAAGATCTTCATGGGCGACACCGGCTCGCTGGCCCTCGGCGGCGCGCTGGCGGGTCTCGCGATCTGCTCGCGCACCGAGTTCCTGCTCGCCCTCCTCGGCGGCCTGTTCGTCCTCATCACCATGTCCGTGGTGATCCAGGTCGGTTCGTTCCGGATGACCGGGAAGCGGGTCTTCCGGATGGCGCCGCTCCAGCACCACTTCGAACTCAAGGGGTGGTCCGAAGTCCTTGTGGTGGTCCGCTTCTGGATCATCCAGGGCATGTGCGTGATCGTGGGACTGGGCCTCTTCTACGCGGGATGGGCAGCCGACAAGTGAGCGACTGGCAGGGCAGGAAGATCACCGTCGCCGGCCTCGGCGTGAGCGGCGTCAGCGCCGCGCGCGCCCTGGCCGGGCTGGGCGCCGAGGTCACCGTCGTGGACGGCGGCTCCGGCGACACCCACCGGGCGCGGGCCGCCGGACTGGAGGCCGCCGGGATCGGCGTGCGCCTCGGGGACGCGGAGACCCTGCCCGAGGGCACCGGCCTGGTGGTCACCTCGCCCGGCTGGCCGCCGTCCGCGCCGCTGTTCGCCGCCGCGGCGGCGGCCGGGGTGGACGTCGTCGGCGACGTCGAGATCGCGTGGCGGCTGCGCGGGCCGGACGCCCCGCCGTGGCTCGCCGTCACCGGCACCAACGGCAAGACGACCACCACGCGGATGCTCGCCTCGATCCTCACCGCGGCGGGGCTGCGGACCGCCGCGATCGGGAACATCGGCACGCCGATCGTGGACGTGGTCACCGGCGAGGAGACGTACGACGTCCTCGCCGTCGAACTCTCCAGCTACCAGCTCCACTGGGCGCCCTCGCTGCGCGCCCACTCCGCGGTCGTCCTCAACCTCGCCCCGGACCACCTGGACTGGCACGGCTCCATGGAGGCGTACGCGGCCGACAAGGGCCGGGTCTACGAGGGCAACACGGTCGCCTGCGTCTACAACGCGGCGGACAAGGCGACCGAGGACCTGGTGCGCGAGGCGGACGTCGAGGAGGGCTGCCGGGCGATCGGCTTCACCCTCGGCACGCCCGGGCCGTCCCAACTCGGCGTGGTGGAGGGCCTGCTGGTCGACCGCGCCTTCGTCGAGCAGCGGCACAAGCAGGCGCAGGAACTGGCCGAGGTCGCGGACGTGCAGCCGCCGGCCCCGCACAACATCGCCAACGCGCTGGCGGCGGCGGCCCTGGCGCGCGCCTTCGGCGTCCCGGCGACGGCGGTCCGCGACGGGCTGCGCGCCTTCCGTCCCGACCCGCACCGCATCGAGCACGTCGCGGACGTGGGCGGGGTGGCGTACGTGGACGACTCCAAGGCCACCAACACGCATGCGGCGGAGGCCTCGCTGGCCGCCTACGAGCCGATCGTGTGGATCGCGGGCGGGCTCGCCAAGGGGGCCACCTTCGACGAGCTGGTCTCGGCCTCGGCGAAGCGGCTGCGGGGCGTGGTCCTCATGGGCGCGGACCGGGCCCTGATCCGCGAGGCCCTGACGCGACACGCGCCCCAGGTCCCGGTGGTCGACCTCGACCGGACCGACACTGGGGCGATGTCCGCGGCGGTCGCGGAGGCGGCGGGGCTGGCCCGGCCGGGCGACACCGTCCTGCTGGCCCCGGCGTGCGCCTCGATGGACATGTTCACCAACTACACCAAGCGGGGCGAGGCGTTCGCGGAAGCGGTCCGCGCACTCGCCGCCGAGCGCGGCTGACGACCACCGGGCCCGGCCGCCGCCGGGCACGACTGGAGGGGACAGCGACGATGCCGCCCACCACCCACCCATCCACCCCGGACCCGGCACCCGGGGCCGAGGCCCCCACCCCCTCCGCCGTGGGCCGGGCCCCCCGGGGGCGCGTTGCCACGGCGTCCTCGGAGCGCCCCGCCTCCGCTGCCTCGGCGTCTTCGGCCCGGTCGCCGCGGGCCGCCGCCGCCCCGGGCCGCGAGGCCGAAGCCCCCGCCCCTTCCGCCGTGGGCCGGCCGCCTGCCGCCCCGGGCTCGGCTCGCGGGGACGAAGTGCCTCCTTCTTCCGCCGTGGGCCGGGCCCCCCGGGGGCGCGTTGCCACGGCGTCCTCGGAGCGCCCCGCCTCCGCCGCCTCGGCGTCTTCGGCCCGGTCGCCGCGGGCCGCCGCCCCGGGCCGCGAGGCCGAGGCCCCCACCCCCTCCGCCGTGGACCGGGCCCCCCGGGGGCGTGCTGCTACGGCGTCCTCGGAGCGCCCCGCCCCGTGGTGGACGCCCGTCGCCGCGTGGCTGCAGGCCGTCGTCGCGGGGCCCGCCCCCGCCTACGCCGGCGGGCCCGCCGCGCACCTCGTGATGCGGAGCCGGACCGGTGGCGCGCCCCCGCGCGGCCGGGCGGCCCGGGGCGGGGCCGCCCCCGCCGCCCCCCGCGCGCCGCGCGGGCCCCGGCGGCTGTACGAGCAGGCGCGCCGGGCCTGGGACCGGCCCCTCACCGCGTACTACCTGATCCTCGGCAGCAGCCTGCTGATCACCGTGCTCGGCCTCGTGATGGTCTACTCCGCGTCGATGATCCAGGCGCTCCAGTACTCCCTCTCCGCCTCGTACTTCTTCCGCAAGCAGCTCCTCGCCGCCGTCATCGGCGCCGCCCTCCTCTTCGCCGCGTCCCGGATGCCCGTGCGGCTGCACCGCGCGCTGTCCTACCCGCTGCTGCTCGCCGCCGTGTTCCTGATGGTGCTCGTCCAGATCCCCGGCGTCGGGCACTCGGTGAACGGCAACCAGAACTGGATCTCCCTCGGCGGCCCCTTCCAGCTCCAGCCCAGCGAGTTCGGCAAGCTGGCGCTGATCCTGTGGGGCGCGGACCTGCTCGCGCGCAAACAGGACAAGCGGCTGCTGACCCAGTGGAAGCACCTGCTCGTGCCACTGGTCCCGGTCGCCTTCCTGCTCCTCGGCCTGATCATGCTCGGCGGCGACATGGGCACCGCCATCATCCTCGCCGCGATCCTGTTCGGCCTGCTGTGGCTGGCCGGCGCCCCCACCCGCCTCTTCGCCGGAGTGCTCGGCTTCGCCCTCGTCGTCGGGCTGCTGCTGATCAGGACCAGCGCCAACCGCATGTCCCGGCTGGAGTGCATCGGCGCCACCGACCTCGGGCCCAAAGGCGAGTGCTGGCAGGCCGTGCACGGCATCTATGCTCTTGCCTCCGGCGGATGGTTCGGTTCCGGCCTCGGTGCGAGTGTGGAAAAATGGGGACAACTGCCCGAACCGCACACCGACTTCATCTTCGCCGTCGCCGGGGAGGAACTGGGCCTCGCGGGGACGCTGTCGGTGCTCGCGTTGTTCGCGGCTCTAGGCTATGCGGGTATCCGCGTCGCCGGACGCACGGAGGACCCCTTCGTGAGGTATGCGGCCGGAGGTGTGACCACCTGGATCACGGCCCAGGCCGTGGTCAACATCGGTGCGGTGCTCGGTCTGCTGCCGATCGCCGGAGTCCCGCTTCCGCTGTTCTCCTACGGGGGGTCGGCCCTGCTGCCGACGATGTTCGCCGTCGGGCTGCTGATCGCCTTCGCGCGAGCGGAGCCCGCCGCGAAAGCGGCCCTGGCCACGCGGAGGCCCGGGGTGAGATGGAAGTCGATGAGACGGCGCGTCACGAAGCGTCCGTCCGGAGAGCGGTGAATTTCGGTGCATGTCGTACTCGCCGGTGGGGGGACCGCCGGCCACATCGAGCCCGCGCTCGCCCTCGCGGACGCCCTGCGCAGGCAGGACCCGACCACGGGCATCACGGCGCTCGGCACGGAGCGCGGTCTGGAGACCCGGCTCGTGCCCGAGCGGGGCTACGAGTTGGCGCTCATTCCCGCCGTGCCGCTGCCGCGCAAACCCACCCCGGAGCTGATCACCGTCCCCGGGCGGCTGCGCGGCACCATCAAGGCCGCCGAGCAGGTCCTGGAGCGCACCAAGGCGGACTGCGTGGTCGGCTTCGGCGGCTACGTCGCCCTGCCCGGCTACCTCGCGGCCAAGCGCCTCGGCGTCCCGATCGTCGTGCACGAGGCCAACGCCCGCCCGGGCCTGGCCAACAAGATCGGTTCGCGGTACGCGGCCTCCGTCGCCGTCGCCACTCCGGACAGCAAGCTGCGCGGCGCCCGCTACATCGGCATCCCGCTGCGCCACTCCATCGCGACCCTGGACCGCGCCCGGGTCCGGCCCGAGGCGCGCGCCGCCTTCGGCCTCGACCCCAACCTGCCGACCCTGCTGGTCTCCGGCGGCTCCCAGGGCGCGCGCCGGCTCAACGAGGTGGTCCAGCAGATCGCCCCGGTCCTCCAGCGCTCCGGCATCCAGATCCTGCACGCGGTCGGCCCCAAGAACGAACTGCCGCGCGTGGACAACATGCCCGGGATGCCGCCCTATGTCCCGGTACCGTACGTGGACCGGATGGATCTCGCGTACGCCGCGGCCGACATGATGCTCTGCCGCGCGGGCGCCATGACCGTCGCCGAGCTGTCCGCCGTCGGGCTGCCCGCCGCCTACGTCCCGCTGCCCATCGGCAACGGCGAACAGCGGCTCAA
Organism: Streptomyces sp. NPDC005805; assembly: GCF_040630445.1. Classification (NCBI taxonomy): domain Bacteria; kingdom Bacillati; phylum Actinomycetota; class Actinomycetes; order Kitasatosporales; family Streptomycetaceae; genus Streptomyces; species Streptomyces sp. NPDC005805. The sequence goes on along the minus strand of NZ_JBEXXN010000016.1, from coordinate 43,241 downwards.
CGCCCAGCCGGTGGTCAAGGCGGGCGGCGGCCTGCTGGTGGACGACGCCGAGCTGACCCCCGAGTGGGTCCAGGGCAACGTCCTTCCCGTGCTCGCCGATCCGCACCGGCTGTACGAGATGTCCCGCGCGGCCGCCGAGTTCGGCCGCCGGGACGCCGACGACCTCCTCGTCGGCATGGTGTACGAGGCGATCGCTGCACGCCGCCAGGCGTGAGAAGGCAGGGAGCGTGGCCGGACCGACCACCGCCGAGCGCGGTGCACGACCGCCCCGGGGCGAATCCGGATCCGACGGGTCCGACGGCTCCGGGGGGCCGGTCGGCCCGCCCCGCCCGGGCGGCGGCGACCGCCGGCGGCTGGTCCGCCGGGTGCTCGCCGCCGCCGTCGCCACCGCCCTCCTCGCGGCCGGCGGCACCTGGGTCCTCTACGGCTCCGACTGGCTGCGCACCGAGGACGTCCGCGTCTCGGGGACCGGCGTCCTCGCCCCGGGCGCGGTGGAGCGCGCGGCCCGCGTCCCCCTCGGCGCACCCCTGGCCTCCGTCGACACGGACGCCGTCGCCGCGCGCCTGCGCACGGCCCTGCCGCGTATCCGCTCCGTCGAGGTCGACCGCTCCTGGCCGCACCGGATCGACCTGAGAGTCACCGAGCGTACCCCCGTCCTGCTGCTGAAGAAGGGGCCCCGGTTCGGCGAAGTCGACGCGGACGGCGTGCAGTTCGCCACCGTCGACCGCGCACCCCGGGGCGTCCCGCTGCTGGAACTGGACGCCACCGCCTCGCCGAGCCGGGGGCGCTTCGGGGCCGACCGGCTGCTCACGGAGGCCGTCACCGTCCGCGGCGACCTGCCCGAGGCGGCCCTGAAGGCACTGACCGTCCTCCAAGTCCGTTCTTACGACGATATTTCCCTGAGGCTCAGCGGCGATCGCACGGTCCTGTGGGGGAGTTCCGAGGACGGCGCGGCGAAGGCTCGCACACTCACGGCCCTTCTGAAAGCCTCCCCGAAGGCCCGCCACTTCGACGTGAGCGCCCCCACCGCCCCTGCCACGACAGGCGGTTGACGCACATCTGCGCAGGCCAGCACCCTGGTTGGGTGTTGCGCGGCGTGATCACATAGGGTGAAAAGAAAAACGGGAGGTTCGGCGTGTTCGTTGTACGGGCGCCGCTTGTCGACTTAGTGTCCTGTTCGGAAGAGTCCAGGGAACAGGCACACTGATAACCCTAAACTTCACCGTTAGGGTTCGAGTCGGCAGCCGGGCTTGTCGGGCCGTCCGTCCCCATTCGACATCAGTTCGTCGCACCGCGGCCCCGCGAGGCGGCGACACGTAACTCGAGGCGAGAGGCCTTCGACGTGGCAGCACCGCAGAACTACCTCGCAGTCATCAAGGTCATCGGTGTCGGCGGCGGTGGTGTCAATGCCATCAACCGAATGATCGAGGTCGGTCTCAAGGGCGTCGAGTTCATCGCGATCAACACCGACGCGCAAGCGCTGTTGATGAGCGACGCCGACGTCAAGCTCGACGTCGGCCGCGAACTCACCCGGGGCCTCGGCGCCGGAGCCAACCCGGCAGTCGGTCGCAAGGCGGCAGAGGACCACCGCGAGGAGATCGAGGAGGTCCTCAAGGGGGCCGACATGGTCTTCGTCACCGCCGGCGAGGGCGGCGGCACCGGCACCGGCGGCGCGCCCGTCGTGGCCAACATCGCCCGCTCGCTCGGCGCGCTGACCATCGGCGTCGTGACGCGCCCCTTCACCTTCGAGGGCCGCCGGCGCGCGAACCAGGCGGAGGACGGCATCGCCGAGCTCCGCGAAGAGGTCGACACCCTCATCGTGATCCCCAACGACCGCCTGCTGTCCATCTCGGACCGCCAGGTGAGCGTTCTCGACGCCTTCAAGTCGGCGGACCAGGTCCTCCTCTCCGGCGTCCAGGGCATCACCGACCTCATCACCACCCCCGGTCTCATCAACCTCGACTTCGCGGACGTCAAGTCCGTGATGTCCGAGGCCGGATCGGCCCTCATGGGCATCGGCTCCGCCCGCGGCGACGACCGCGCGGTGGCCGCGGCGGAGATGGCCATCTCCTCCCCGCTGCTGGAGGCGTCCATCGACGGCGCCCGCGGTGTGCTCCTCTCCATCTCCGGCGGCAGCGACCTCGGTCTCTTCGAGATCAACGAGGCCGCCCAGCTGGTGAGCGAGGCCGCCCACCCCGAGGCCAACATCATCTTCGGCGCGGTCATCGACGACGCCCTCGGGGACGAGGTCCGGGTCACCGTCATCGCCGCCGGCTTCGACGGCGGACAGCCGCCGACCCGCCGGGAGAACGTCATCGGCTCGGCCTCGGCCAAGCGCGAGGAGGCCCCGGCCCCGCAGCGCACCGAGCCGTCCCGTCCGTCGAGCGGTCTCGGCACGGTCCCGGTCCGCGAGGAGTCCCCGGCGGCCCCGGCCGAGCCGGCGCCCGTCGCCGACATCACGCCCCCGGCCTCCTCCCCGCAGGTCCCCTCGGCGCGTCCGTACGACACCCAGGCCGAAGAGCTGGACGTCCCGGACTTCCTGAAGTGACCGTGCAGCACGACGCCATACGCGAGAGCGGCGCCCACTTCGCCTTCACCGACCGGTGGGGCGGGGTGAGCGCCGCTCCGTACGAGGAGCTCAACCTCGGCGGCGCGGTCGGCGACGACCCCGCCGCCGTCCTCGCGAACCGCGCGGCCGCGGCGAAGGCGCTGGACCTCGACCCCGGCCGGGTCGTCTGGATGAACCAGGTGCACGGCCGGGACGTGGCCGTGGTCGACGGCCCCTGGGGCACCGCCCCCGTCCCCTCGGTGGACGGGGTGGTGACCGCCCGGCGCGGACTCCCGCTCGCGGTGCTCACCGCGGACTGCGTCCCCGTCCTGCTCGCCGACCCGGTGGCCGGTGTCACCGGCGCGGCCCACGCGGGGCGGCCCGGCGCGGTCGCCGGAGTGGTCCCCGCGACGGTCGCCGAAATGCAACGGCTCGGAGCCGAACCGGAACGCATCATCGCCCGTACCGGACCGTCCGTTTGCGGTCGCTGCTACGAAGTTCCCGAGCAGATGCGCTCGGAAGTCGCCGAAGCGGAACCCGCGGCCTGGTCCGAGACGAGCTGGGGCACCCCGGCCGTCGACGTCGCCGCCGTGGTGCACGCGCAACTGGCGGCGCTCGGTGTCCGGGACGTCGCCGGCACGGGGATCTGCACCTTCGAGTCCCGTGACCACTTCTCCTACCGCCGTGACCGGACCACCGGCCGGCTCGCCGGATACGTCTGGCTGGAGGGACCGCCGAGCGACAGCAGGGAAGCGTCATGACCGACCGCAGCGCCGAACTCGCCGCCAACCTGGCCCGGGTGGAGGAGCGGATCGCGGCCGCCTGCGCCGCCGCCGGCCGCCCGCGCGAGGACGTGACCCTGATCGTGGTCACCAAGACCTATCCGGCCTCCGACGTCCGCATCCTGCACGGGCTGGGCGTCCGGCACATGGCGGAGAACCGGGACCAGGACGCGGCGCCCAAGGCGGCCGCCTGCGCGGATCTGGACATCACATGGCATTTCGTCGGCCAGCTCCAGACCAACAAAGTCCGTTCTGTTGCGAGTTATGCCGATGTCGTGCAGTCCGTCGACCGGCTCCGGCTGGTCTCGGCCCTCTCGAAGACGGCGGTCCGGGCCGGGCGTGAGATCGACTGCCTGGTGCAGGTCGCGCTGGACGCGGAGTCCGGGCGGCAGGGGGAGCGCGGCGGCGTCGCGCCGGACGGCGTCGAGGAGTTGGCCGACGCCGTGGCCGGCTCACCGGGACTGCGGCTCGGCGGCCTGATGACCGTCGCGCCGCTCGCCGGACCGTACGCGGGACGGCAACAGGCGGCGTTCGAGCGGCTGATGGAATTCTCATCCGGCCTGCGCGCGGCCCATCCGGCTGCGAACATGGTGTCAGCAGGGATGAGTGCGGATCTCGAGCAGGCCGTGGCGGCCGGAGCGACACATGTGCGCGTCGGTACCGCGGTACTCGGAGACCGCCCGAGGCTCCGGTAACGTCGCGAAGCAAGTCGGACCACAGTAGAAAATATGGTCATTCCCGCTCAGGAGCGGGCAGGCCACGTGGATACGGGCACTTGGTGACGAATGCCGATCCACCACAGAGCGGAGGACTCAGAGAATGGCCGGCGCTATGCGCAAGATGGCGGTCTACCTCGGCCTCGTGGAGGACGATGGGTACGACGGCCGGGGCTTCGACCCCGATGACGACTTCGAGCCCGAGCCCGAGCCGGAGCGGGACCACCGCCGGCACGCGGCCCCGCACCAGGCCGAGCGGGAGGAGCCGGTCCGGGCGGTCGCCCCGCCTCCGCAGCGCGAGCCGGTCGCCCTGCCCGTCGAGAGCCCCCGTCCGGCACGCATCGCCCCCGTGGCATCCATCACACCTGAACGCCCCAGCCTGGAGAAGAACGCACCGGTGATCATGCCCAAGGTCGTGTCCGAGCGGGAGCCCTACCGCATCACCACACTGCACCCGCGGACCTACAACGAGGCCCGTACCATCGGGGAACACTTCCGTGAGGGCACTCCGGTGATCATGAACCTCACGGAGATGGACGACACCGACGCGAAGCGACTTGTCGACTTTGCCGCGGGACTCGTCTTCGGCCTGCATGGCAGCATTGAACGAGTGACGCAGAAGGTGTTCCTGTTGTCGCCTGCTAACGTCGATGTCACGGCTGAGGACAAGGCCCGCATCGCAGAGGGCGGATTCTTCAACCAGAGCTGAGGAAAGACACCGGGAACGACCCGGCCGCGTGCGGCCGGCAACGAGTAGACCAGGGGAGAGGGAAGCGCGGGATGGGCGTCGCACTGCAGGTGATCTACATCGCGCTGATGTGCTTCCTGGTCGTGCTGATCTTCCGGCTGGTCATGGACTACGTCTTCCAGTTCGCACGTTCATGGCAACCCGGCAAGGCGATGGTGGTCGTTCTGGAGGCCACCTACACTGTCACCGATCCACCGCTCAAGCTTCTGCGGCGGTTCATCCCGCCGTTGCGTCTCGGGGGCGTGGCACTCGACCTGTCCTTCTTCGTTCTGATGATCATCGTCTACATCCTGATCTCCGTCGTCCGCGGCGTGGGGAGCTCGATGTGAGCGATACGGTCCTGCCGACTGCCGACGACTACGTAGAGGTGAAGAAGAGATGCCGCTGACCCCCGAGGACGTGCGGAACAAGCAGTTCACGACCGTCCGCCTCCGAGAAGGCTATGACGAGGACGAGGTCGATGCCTTCCTCGACGAGGTCGAAGCCGAACTGACCCGCCTGCTCCGCGAGAACGAGGACCTGCGCGCCAAGCTGGCCGCGGCGACCCGTGCGGCCGCGCAGAACCAGCAACAGCAGGGCATGCGCAAACCGCCGGAGCCCCAGGACGGCCGCGGCGGTCCCGGTGCTCCCGTCCCCGCCGCCATATCGGGTCCGCCGGTCCAGCAGCAGCCCCCGCAGATGGGTCCCCCCCAGCTGCCCGGTGGTGCTCCGCAGCTTCCGGCCGGTCCGAGCCACGGCGGTCCGCAGGGTCCCGGCGGCCCGATGGGCCCCGGCCCGATGCAGGGCGGTCCCATGGGCGGCCCGATGGGCGGTCCCATGGGCGGTCACGGCGGCCCGCAGGGTCCCGGCCCGATGGGCCAGGGTCCCGGTGGCGACAGCGCCGCGCGTGTCCTCTCGCTGGCCCAGCAGACCGCCGACCAGGCGATCGCTGAGGCCCGCTCCGAGGCCAACAAGATCGTCGGCGAGGCCCGTTCGCGCGCCGAGGGCCTGGAGCGGGACGCCCGTGCCAAGGCCGACGCCCTGGAGCGGGACGCGCAGGAGAAGCACCGCGTCGCGATGGGCTCCCTGGAGTCCGCCCGCGCCACGCTGGAGCGCAAGGTCGAGGACCTTCGGGGCTTCGAGCGCGAGTACCGCACGCGCCTGAAGTCGTACCTGGAGTCCCAGCTCCGTCAGCTGGAGACCCAGTCCGACGACTCCCTCGCCCCGCCGCGCACCCCGGCCGCCGCGTCGCTGCCGCCGTCCCCGGCGCCCTCGATGGCTCCGGCCGGCGCGAGCGCGCCGTCCTACGGCGGCCAGTCGATGGGCGGCCACGGCGGCCCCTCGCCGGCCGCCCCGTCCTACGGCGGTCAGCAGCAGATGTCCCCGGCGATGACCCAGCCGATGGCACCGGTCCGGCCGCAGGCGCCGCAGCCGATGCAGCAGGCGCCCTCGCCGATGCGCGGCTTCCTGATCGACGAGGACGACAACTGACGGGCATGCGCGCGCAGCGCGCGTAGCCGTCGGCAGACAGCGGGACCGGGCCCGGGGTGCACCAGCACTCCGGGCCCGGTCCTTTGCCGTGCCCGCGGCGGCCGCGGGCAGTGCCGGTGCGCCGGCGGCATCCCGGGCCGCCTCGTGTCCAGCCCCGGCCGTGGCCGGTCCCGTGCCCGCCGCCGGAGACCGCTGGCCGCCGCGCTGCTCGGCGCCCTCGCCCCCGCGGTCACGACCGCCGTCCCCGAGTGCGCCGCCGTGACCGGTCTCTCACCGGACTGGCAGGGCCGTGTGCGGTTCGCCACGGGCGGCGGGGTGGTCGGCACCGCCGACGACCGGACCGGCACCGTCCGCACCCTCGCCCTGCCCGCCGGGGAACGCGTCGCCAACAGCGTCTCCACCGCCCCCGAGGGCACCGCCGTCACCACCACCCACGCGACCCATCTGCTCACCGCCGCCGCCGACGGCACCCCGGAGACCGTCTGGCGCCGCGCCTACCGTCTGCCCGGGCGGCGCCTACCTCCCAGGGCACGGTGACGGGGGTGCTCCGCATCACCGTCGGCTGAGCCCGCACGCTCCGGAAACGGACCGCGCCCGGCCCCGGGCTCCCCTCGCGGGGCCGGGACCGGGCACGGCCGGGTGGTGCGGGGCGGGTGCTACGCCTTGCGCAGCCGGAAGGTCAGGGACAGGCCCTCGTCCGTGAACGGCTCCCCGTACGAGGCGTCCGCCTCCGCCGCGTCGCCCGTCGCGAAGTCCGTCGCCAGGACCTCGTCCGCGATCAGCTCCGCGTGCTCGGAGAGCGCCGAGGCGACCTCCGCGTCCGCCGAGGACCAGCGCAGGGCGATCCGGTCCGCGACGTCCAGGCCGCTGTTCTTGCGGGCCTCCTGGATCAGCCGGATCGCATCCCGGGCCAGGCCCGCACGCCGCAGCTCCGGCGTGATCTCCAGGTCCAGGGCGACCGTGGCGCCCGCGTCGGAGGCCACCGACCAGCCCTCGCGCGGGGTCTCGGTGACGATGACCTCCTCCGGGGAGAGGGTGATCGTCTCGCCGCCCACCGCCAAGGTCGCCTCGCCGGAGCGCAGGGCCAGCGAGAGGGCCGCCGCGTCCGCCGCCGCGACCGCCTTGGCCACGTCCTGGACGCCCTTCCCGAACCGCTTCCCCAGCGCCCGGAAGTTCGCCTTCGCCGTGGTGTCGACGAGGGAGCCGCCGACCTCGGAGAGGGCCGCCAGCGAGGAGACGTTCAGCTCCTCGGTGATCTGCGCCCGCAGCTCCGGCGACAGCTCGCCGAAGCCGGTCGCGCCGACCAGGGCCCGGGACAGCGGCTGACGGGTCTTGACGCCCGACTCCGCGCGGGTGGCCCGGCCCAGCTCCACCAGCCGCCGCACCAGCACCATCTGCCGCGACAGCACCGGGTCGACCGCCGTCAGGTCCGCCTCCGGCCAGCTCGCCAGGTGCACCGACTCCGGCGCGTCCGGGGTCACCGGCACCACCAGGTCCTGCCAGACCCGCTCGGTGATGAACGGGGTCAGCGGGGCCATCAGCCGGGTCACGGTCTCCACGACGTCGTGCAGGGTGCGCAGTGCCGCCTTGTCGCCCTGCCAGAAGCGGCGGCGGGAGCGGCGCACGTACCAGTTCGACAGGTCGTCCACGAAGGCCGAGAGCAGCTTGCCGGCGCGCTGGGTGTCGTACGCCTCCAGGGCCTGGGTGACCTGGTCCACCAGCGCGTGCAGCTCGCTCAGCAGCCAGCGGTCCAGCACCGTCCGCTCCGCCGGCGCCGGGTCGGCCGCCGAGGGGGCCCAGCCCGAGGTGCGGGCGTACAGGGCCTGGAAGGCGACCGTGTTCCAGTACGTCAGCAGGGTCTTGCGGACGACCTCCTGGATGGTGCCGTGGCCCACCCGGCGAGCCGCCCAGGGGGAGCCGCCGGCCGCCATGAACCAGCGCACCGCGTCGGCGCCGTGCTGGTCCATCAGCGGGATCGGCTGGAGGATGTTGCCCAGGTGCTTGGACATCTTGCGGCCGTCCTCGGCGAGGATGTGGCCGAGGCAGACCACGTTCTCGTAGGACGACTTGTCGAAGACCAGGGTGCCGACCGCCATCAGCGTGTAGAACCAGCCGCGGGTCTGGTCGATGGCCTCCGAGATGAACTGCGCCGGGTAGCGCTTCTCGAAGATCTCCTTGTTCTTGTACGGGTAGCCCCACTGCGCGAACGGCATCGAACCCGAGTCGTACCAGGCGTCGATGACCTCCGGGACGCGGGTCGCGGTCAGCCCGCAGCCCTCGTGCGGGCAGGCGAAGGCCACCGCGTCGATGTACGGGCGGTGCGGGTCCAGACCGGACTGGTCGGTGCCGGTCAGCTCGGACAGTTCGGCCAGCGAGCCGACGCAGGTGAGGTGGTCCTCCTCGCAGCGCCAGATGGGCAGCGGGGTGCCCCAGTAGCGGTTGCGGGAGAGCGCCCAGTCGATGTTGTTGTTCAGCCAGTCGCCGAAGCGGCCCTGCTTCACCGAGTCGGGGAACCAGTTGGTCGCCTCGTTCTCGGCGAGCAGCCGGTCCTTGATCGCGGTGGTGCGGATGTACCAGGACGGCTGCGCGTAGTAGAGCAGCGCGGTGTGGCAGCGCCAGCAGTGCGGATAGCTGTGCTCGTACGGGACGTGGCGGAACAGCAGGCCGCGCGCGTCCAGGTCGGCGGTGAGCGCCTCGTCGGCCTTCTTGAAGAAGACGCCGCCGACCAGCGGGACGTCCTCCTCGAAGGTGCCGTCGGCGCGCACCGGGTTCACCACGGGCAGGCCGTAGGCGCGGCAGACCTTGAGGTCGTCCTCACCGAAGGCGGGGGACTGGTGGACCAGACCGGTGCCGTCCTCGGTGGTGACGTACTCGGCGTTCACCACGTAGTGCGCCGGCTCCGGGAACTCGACGAGCTCGAAGGGCCGCTGGTAGGTCCAGCGCTCCATCTCGGCGCCGGTGAAGGTCTGACCCGTCGCCTCCCAGCCCTCGCCGAGCGCCTTCTCCAGCAGCGGTTCGGCGACGACCAGCTTCTCGTCCCCGTTCGTCGCCACGACGTAGGTGACACCGGGATGCGCGGCCACGGCCGTGTTGGAGACCAGGGTCCACGGGGTGGTCGTCCACACCAGCAGCGCCGCCTCGCCCGCCAGCGGGCCGGAGGTCAGCGGGAAGCGCACGAAGACGGAGGGGTCGACGACCGTCTCGTAGCCCTGGGCCAGCTCGTGGTCGGAGAGGCCGGTGCCGCAGCGCGGGCACCAGGGGGCGACCCGGTGGTCCTGCACCAGCAGGCCCTTGCCGAAGATCTCCTTCAGCGACCACCACACGGACTGGACGTAGTCCGGGTCCATGGTGCGGTAGGCGTCGTCCAGGTCGACCCAGTAGCCCATGCGGGTCGTCAGCTCGGCGAAGGCGTCGGTGTGCCGGGTCACCGACTCCCGGCACTTCGCGTTGAACTCGGCGATGCCGTACGCCTCGATGTCCTTCTTGCCGGAGAAGCCCAGCTCCTTCTCCACGGCCAGCTCCACGGGCAGACCGTGGCAGTCCCAGCCGGCCTTGCGGGCGACGTGGTAGCCGCGCATGGTCCGGAAGCGGGGGAAGACGTCCTTGAAGACGCGGGCCTCGATGTGGTGCGCGCCGGGCATGCCGTTCGCCGTGGGCGGGCCCTCGTAGAAGACCCACTCGGGGCGGCCCTCGGACTGCTCCAGGCTCCTGGCGAAGATCTTGCTCTCGCGCCAGAAGTCGAGCACGGCGTGCTCCAGGGCGGGCAGGTCTACCTGTGCGGGTACCTGGCGGTACTGCGGCGGCGTCATCGGTCTCCTCCGGCGGACTGTGCGTCGTTCCGTCCGGAGGGACGAGAGCCGAACGCTGCGCTCCCGCGGTACCACCCTCCTTGGCCCGGGCACATGGGCCCGGACCCCCTCATTGGGGTCGCGATGCCGGTTCTACTCGCCCGCTCACCGTGTGTGCTGGGCTTTCTTCCGGCGGCTCCGGGGTGATCCTTCACCTCGCGCTGGCCCCCGGGCTCGCACCGTCCCCGGGTCGCTCATGGCCGCGGACGACGCTACTCGTCCCCATCCACGCCTTTCGCTGGGCCCAGTGTACGGGGCCCGGGGCGCCGGGCGGACCGGATTTCCGCCGGGCCGGGGGCGCCTGCCGGCCCGTGCCGGGCCCGGCGGGCGGGGTGGCGGCGGGGGCGGCCCGGCGTTGGCCCGAATGCCGCACCGGGGCCGCCCGCGGGTGCCCGGGACGGGCCCGGGCGGATTACCCGGCGGGGAGCTGGGCACAACGGATGCAGACCCGGCGCCTCGCGGCCCGGGCCCGGTGCTCTCGGCGGCGTGCCCCGTTGCCGCCGGGCTGGTGTCGATTTATCGTCCCAGCACGATTCGCGAGCAAGATCACAATGTGTGAAGGGGCCGCGGCCATGGTGGCGAAGAAGACCGCGAAGCGGGCGTCCGCGCGGGGCGCGGACGGTGCCGCGCCGGCGGAGTCGGAGGCGCCGCCCGCGAAGAAGGCCACCGCGAAGAAGACGGCGGCGAAGAAGGCAGTGAAGAAGACCGCGAAGCGGGCGGCGTCCGCGGCGGGCCCGGGTGCGCAGGCGGCGGCGAAGAAGGCGCCCGCGAAGAAGGCCACGGCCAAGAAGACCACGGCCCGGAAGGCCGCCGCGAAGAAGACCACCGCCGGTGGACCGGCCGCCGCCCGGAAGACGGCGGCCGACGGAACGCAGGCCGCGCCCGCGGCCGAGGGGGCGGCGCAGGCCGCGGAGCAGACAGGAGCCAGCACGGTGGGAACGAAGAAGACCGCGGTGAAAGCGCCCACGGCCGCCGCCACACCGCCCGACGAGCTGGCGGTGCGGCCCGGGGAGGACCCCTGGACCGCGACCGAGGTCGCCGGGGCCCGCGCGGACCTGGAGAGCGAGGCCACCCGCCTCACCGCCGAGATCACCGCCGCCGAGAGCGCGCTCGTCGGCATGATGCGCGACTCCAACGACGGCGCCGGCGACGACGAGGCCGACACCGGCACCAAGAACATCACCCGCGAGCACGAGATGGCCCTCGCCGCCAACGCCCGCGAGATGCTGGAGCAGACCGAACGCGCCCTGGAGCGGCTGGACGCCGGGACCTACGGGCTCTGCGAGAGCTGCGGCAAGGCCATCGGCAAGGCCCGGATGCAGGCGTTCCCCCGGGCCACGCTCTGCGTGGAGTGCAAGCAGAAGCAGGAACGCCGGGGCTGACGCCTGCGGACGTGTCCCCGAGGGCGTGTCGTACCCTCAACCTAGTCGGCACCTAGGTTGAGGGACACACGTGGCAGAGGCGGAGCGCACCATCGGTACGCCGGACGTTGACGACGAGGCGGGCACGCCCGCCGAGCAGCCCAGGGGCCCGCGCAGGATCCTCGCGCTGTTCGTGGTGGCCGCCGTGGCCTATCTGCTCGATCTGATCAGCAAGATCATCGTGGTGGAGAAGCTGGAGCACCACCCGCCGATCGAGATCATCGGGGACCTGCTCAAGTTCGAGGCGGTGCGCAATCCCGGCGCCGCCTTCGGCATGGGCGAGGCGTTCACCGTCATCTTCACCTGCATCGCCGCCGTGGTGATCGTGGTGATCATCCGGCTGGCGCGCAAGCTCTACAGCCTGCCCTGGGCGATCGCCCTCGGTCTGCTGCTGGGCGGCGCCCTGGGGAACCTCACCGACCGGATCTTCCGCTCGCCGGGCGTCTTCGAGGGCGCGGTCGTCGACTTCATCGCCCCCGCGCACTTCGCGGTCTTCAACCTGGCCGACTCCGCGATCGTCTGCGGCGGCATCCTGATCGTGCTGCTCTCCTTCCGGGGCCTGGACCCCGACGGGACCGTCCACAAGGACTGACGGCGCGACCGGCCGCCGGCGAGGACCGGCCCCACCGGCCGCCGGCCCGGGGCGGGGGTCCCGGGCGGGGGTCCCGGACCGGGAGCCGGGGCACCCGGGCGGCAAGGCATACTCGACGGGTGAGCACCCTTCCCGAGATCCGCACCCTGCCCGTACCCGACGGTCTGGAGGGCGAGCGCGTCGACGCCGCCATCTCCCGCATGTTCGGCTTCTCCCGCACCAAGGCCGCCGAGCTGGCCGCCGCGGGGAAGGTGCAGGTGGACGGGTCGGTCGTCGGGAAGTCCGAGCGGGTCAGCGGCGGCGCCTGGCTGGAGGTCGAGATGCCGCAGGCGCCCGCGCCCGTGCAGATCGTCGCCGAGCCCGTCGAGGGCATGGAGATCATCCACGACGACGAGGACATCGTGGTGATCGTCAAGCCGGTCGGCGTCGCGGCCCACCCCAGCCCCGGCTGGACGGGCACCACCGTCATCGGCGGGCTGGCCGCCGCCGGCTACCGGATCTCCACCTCCGGCGCCGCCGAGCGCCAGGGCATCGTGCACCGGCTCGACGTCGGCACCTCCGGGCTGATGGTGGTCGCCAAGTCGGAGCGGGCGTACACCCTGCTGAAGCAGCAGTTCCGGGACCGTACGGTCGACAAGCGCTACCACGCCCTCGTCCAGGGCCACCCGGACCCGCTGAGCGGCACCATCGACGCCCCCATCGGACGCCACCCCAGCCTCGACTACAAGTGGGCCGTCACCGCCGAGGGCAAGCCCTCGGTGACCCACTACGACCTGATCGAGGCGTTCCGGGCGGCCTCCCTGCTCGACATCAAGCTGGAGACCGGCCGCACCCACCAGATCCGGGTGCACATGGCCGCCCACCGCCACCCCTGCGTCGGCGACCTGACCTACGGCGCGGACCCGACGCTCGCCAAGCGGCTGCGGCTCACCCGCCAGTGGCTGCACGCGGTGCGCCTCGGCTTCGAGCACCCCTCCGACGGCCGCTGGGTCGAGTTCGAGAGCGGCTACCCGGACGACCTGCGCCTCGCCCTGGACACCATCGCGGCGGAGAGCGCGTGAGCGCCGCGGGCTGGAGCGTCCGGGTCGCCGCCGGGCCCGCCGACCGGGAGGCGTGCTTCGCGGTCCGCAAGGCCGTCTTCGTCGCCGAGCAGCGGGTGCCCGAGGAGATCGAGTACGACGCGCACGACGCGGAGGACGCCGCGACCGTGCACGTCCTGGCGGTGCGCGAGGACGGCACCCCGCTCGGCACCGTCCGGCTGCTGCACGGCCCGGCCGCCGCGGACCGCACCGGCGGGGACCTCTCCGTGGGCTCCCTGGGCCGCCTCGCGGTGACCGCCGACGCCCGGGGGCTGGGCGTGGGCGTCGCCCTGGTCCGCGCGGTCGAGGAGGCGGCGCGCGGGCTGGGCCTCGCCGCGGTCGACCTGCACGCGCAGACGCACGCGCTCGGGTTCTACGAGCGGCTCGGGTACACGGCGTACGGCGAGGAGTTCCCGGACGCGGGGATTCCGCACCGCTCGATGCGGCGGCCGCTCCACGTCTGACGTCCCCGCCGAAGCAGCCGGTGCGCTCGGCGCGCCAGTGGCGTGCGTGCGGTGCGGGACCGGTGGCGTCGGGGGCCGTCCGGGCGGGGCCCGTGGCAGGGTTGAGACCTTGATCCACCAGGTTTCGACACGGCCGGAGGGCGTGCTGTGGACCAACTGGCGCTGGTGTTCACGCTGTTGTTCGGGTCGGTGGTGACCGTCCCGCTGGGACGCAGACTCGGGCTGCCCGCGCCGGTGCTGATGACCCTCGTCGGGATCGCGCTGGCCTTCGTGCCGTTCGTCCCCAACATCGACGTACCGCCCGACCTGATCCTGCCGCTGCTGCTCCCGCCGCTCCTCTACGCGGCCGTGCAGCGCACCTCCTGGCGGCAGTTCGCGGCCAACGCGCGGCCGATCCTGCTGCTCGCCGTCGCCCTGGTGTTCGTCACCACGGCGGCCGTCGCGGCCGTGGCGCACTCCGTCGTCCCCGGGCTGCCGATCGCCGCCGCCGTCGCCCTCGGCGCGCTCATCGCCCCGCCCGACCCGGTGGCGGCCACGGCTGTCGCGGGGTCTCTCGGGCTGCCCCGCCGGCTGGTGTCGATCATGGAGGGGGAGGGCCTGTTCAACGACGTCACCGCGATCGTGCTGTACCACGTGGCCGTCGCCGCGGCCGTCAGCGGGGAGTTCTCCTGGGGCGAGGCGGCCGGGGAGCTGGTGCTCTCCGCGGTGGTCGCCGTCGCCGTGGGGCTGGCGCTCGGCTGGGTGACCAACAAGCTGATGGGGATGCTGGGCGACCCGACCCTCCAGACCGGGCTGACCCTGATGGTGCCGTTCGCCTCCTACGTCCTCGCCGAGGAACTGCTGGGCTCCGGTGTCCTCGCCGTCCTCACCACCGCCCTCTACCTGGCGGAGCACGCCGCCGACGCGGACGACGTGATGGGCCGGCTCGCCTCCAACACCTTCTGGGAGATCGTGGACACCCTGGTCACGGGGGTCGCCTTCGGGCTCATCGGGCTGGAGCTGCACAACGTCTTCGGCACGGCGGACGGCCACGCGGGCGAACTGCTGCTGTGGAGCGCGGTGGTGATCGCGGTCGTCGTCGGCGTCCGCCTGCTGTGGCTGCTGCCCGCCGCCTGGCTCGCCAAGCGGCTGCACAAGCGGCGGGACTACGACGAGGAGGTGCCCACCGGCTGGCGGGAGACGGTCGTCATCTGGTGGTCCGGGATGCGGGGCGTGGCCTCCGTCGCGCTGGCCCTGGCGATCCCGCTGGAGACGGACGACGGCGGGGCGTTCCCGATGCGGGAGACCATCATCTTCATCGCCTTCGCCGTGATCCTGACCACCCTGGTGTGCCAGGGGCTGACCCTGCCCTGGCTGGTGCGCCGGCTCGGGGTGCGGGCCGACACCGACGCGGAACGGGAGCTGGAACGCGAACTCGCCGTCCGGGCGGCGAAGGCGGCCAAGCGGCGGCTGCGGGAGATCGAGGCGACGGAGGACCTGCCGGAGGAGGTCAGCGAGCGGCTGCTGCGCGGCGCCTTCGACATCGGCACCCGGATCAGCCCGGACATCGTGGACGAGGAGCGGCGGGACGCCTTCGCCAAGCGGGCGGAACGGTTCGCCGCGGTGCACCGCATCCAGCGGGAGATGCTGTCGGCGGCCCGGCACGAGGTCCTCTCGGCGCGCAGCGAACCGGGCGCGGACCCGGAGGTCGTCGACCGGGTGCTGCACCACCTGGACATCCGCAGCCTGCGCTGAGCGCACGACCGGGGCGGGGCGTGTGGTGCCTTGGCGGGCCCCGGCCCCGGCCGGCGGGGCGTGGGGCCCCTGGCAGGCGCTCTCGCCCGCCCGCGGGGCAGGCCCTCGGGCCGTCCGCCGGGTCCGGCCCCGGACCGGTATGGGCCGGCCCCCGGCCCGGCGCGTCAGCCGCGGCCCGTGCGCGGGGTGGCGGCCGTGCCGTCGCCGTTCTGCGCGGCGGTGGTGTGCGCCTCCTCGGCGCGCGGACGCGGCGCCTCGGGCGCGGAACGCGGGGCCGGCGGCCGGGCCGCCGCCTCCCCCGTGGCCACCTTCGGCAGCGCGTACGGGTGCTTCTCGCAGAGCCAGGCGAGCAACTGCTCGCGGACCGTGCAGCGGGCGGTCCAGATGTCGTCCGCGTCCTTCGCGGTGACCACGGCCCGCACCTGGATCGTCGTCGGTGTGGTGTCGGTGACCGCGAGGCTCCAGTCCCGGCGGTCCCACGCCTCGCAGCCGTCCAGGATCTCCCGCAGCTTCTCCCGCATCAGCGGGACCGGCGCCGAGTGGTCCAGGTGGAAGAAGACCGTGCCCGTCATCTGCGCGCCGCCCCGGGACCAGTTCTCGAAGGGCTTGCCCGTGAAGTACGACACCGGCATGGTGATCCGCCGCTCGTCCCAGGTCCGCACCGCGAGGAAGGTGAGGGTGACCTCCTCCACCGTGCCCCACTCGCCGTCCACCACGACCGTGTCCCCGATGCGGACCATGTCGCCGAACGCGATCTGGAAGCCGGCGAAGAGGTTCCCCAGGGTGGACTGGGCCGCGACACCGGCCACGATGCCGATGATGCCCGCGGAGGCCAGCATCGACGTGCCGAGCTTCTCCATCCCGGGGAAGGTCAGCAGCATCGCCGCCGCGGCCACCACCGCGACCACGGCCGTCACGATCCGCATGATCAGCGTCACCTGGGTGCGCACCCGGCGGACCCGCGCGGCGTCCCGGGTCGCCGAGGCGTAGCGCGCGTACGTCGACTCCACCGCCGCCGAGGCCATGTGCACCACCAGCCAGGCGCTCGCCGCGATCAGCACCAGCCACAGGACATGGCCGATGCCGGCCCGGTGGTCCGCCACCAGCGGGTGGCGGATCTCACCGTAGGAGGCGCGCAGCGTCGCCGTGAGGATCACCACCTGCAACGGGGGCCGGCAGCGGCGCAGCAGACCCCACAGGGGCGTCTCCGGGTGGCGGGTGTCCGCGCGGCGCAGCAGCCGGTCGACGGCGAGTCCGACGAGCAGCGTCAGCAGCACCGAGCCGCCGATGACGATCAACGGGCGCAGTAGGTTCTCCATGTCTCCCTGTATCCCTGTCTCGGACGTCGCGGTATCCCCGTCTCGGACGTCGCGCTCGGGGCGGGTGGCAGGATGGCGGGATGAACGTCATCCTCTTCCACTCCACCTACGGGCTGCGGCCCGCGGTGCACGCCGCCGCCGACCGGCTGCGGGCCGCCGGGCACGAGGTGCGCGTGCCCGACCTGTTCGAGGGGCAAACCGCCGAGTCGGTGGAAGAGGGCCGGGAGCTGCGGGAGGCGATCGGCCGGGACGAGCTGCTGCGCAGGGCGGTCGCGGCCGCCGCGCCCCACTCCGACCAGGGCCTGGTGTACGCGGGGTTCTCGCTCGGCGGCGCCGTCGCCCAGCAGCTCGCCCTCGCCGACGAGAAGGCCCGCGGGCTGCTGCTCCTGCACGGCACCTCCGACGTCCCCGACGACGCCTCCGCCGACGACCTGCCCGTGCAGCTCCATGTCGCCGACCCCGACCCCTTCGAGCCGGACGACTGGCTGAACGCCTGGTACC
The DNA here is from genome assembly GCF_040630445.1 of Streptomyces sp. NPDC005805. Lineage (NCBI taxonomy): Bacteria > Bacillati > Actinomycetota > Actinomycetes > Kitasatosporales > Streptomycetaceae > Streptomyces > Streptomyces sp. NPDC005805. The sequence continues at coordinate 26,019 of NZ_JBEXXN010000016.1, read as the reverse complement.
TGCGGATGGGCCGGGCCGGTGCGGACGTGGAGGTCCACCGGTACGCGGGCGCGGGCCACCTCTACACCGACCCGGACCTGGACGACTACGACGCGGAGGCCGCGGAGGCGACCTGGCGCGTGGCGCTCGGCTTCCTCGACTCGCTCTGAGCGCACCGAGGGCGCCGGTTTCGGGAAGCCCGCCCGATGAGCCGCCCGGGGGCGCTCAGTCCCGGCGGGTGCAGTAGCCGCTCGGGTCGCTCGCCGGAGGCCGGCACTGGAGGGCGTAGTCGTCCTGGCTCTCGCTCAGATAGCGGCCCATGCAGGTGTTGGGGGTGGTCCGGCCGCGGTCCGCGCAGAAGCGGAGGGCCGCCCGGCCGTCCTCGAAGGGGCCGGGCGCGTAGATGACCCAGAAGCCCGGCCGCAGCGAGGCGTAGTCGTCGCTGCGCACGACCTCCGCCTCGGGCACGCTCTCCCGCACGCGGGCCAGCCGCATGTCCCGGGCCGCCGTGCCCGAGGCGACCGGCTCCGAGAACAGCTGGGCGATCCACCGGCCGCCGGGCGGCTCGGACGGCGGCGGGGGAACGGCGCTCGCCGTGGGCGAGGGGAAGGCCGGCCCGGACGGCGTGACGGACGGGGACGGCGACGGCGACGGTGAGGCGGACGGGCTCGGGGTCCCGGAGGCCGGTCCGGACGACGAGGACGTCACGGACGCGGACGTGGACGGCGGGGCCAGGGCCTTGGCGTCCGACGGGGTGTCCCGCTCCCGGAGCGCGAACACCAGCCCGGCGACCGCCGTGACGGCCACCGCCACCGCCACGGCCGCGACCACCAGCGGGGTCCGGCCGCCCCGCCGCTCCGGCGGGGCGGCGGGCGGGTGCGGCGGCTGCCGCGGAATCGTGGGGCGGGGGCTGTCCACGGCGGTCGGGGCACGCGGCGGGACGGGGACCCCGGTCGTCGGCTGCGCCCACACCGGCGCCCGGTCGTCCTCCTCGACCCGGGCGAGCAGGGCGTCCAGCGCGGCGGCGTCCGGCCGGGCGGCCGGGTCCCGGACCAGCAGGGCCTGGAGCACGGGGGTGAGCGGCCCGGACCGCACCGGCGGCGGGACCGGTTCGTCCAGGACGGCGGCGAGGGTGGCCAGGGTGGTGGCGCGCCGCATCGGGCTGACGCCCTCCACGCACACGTACAGCACCAGCCCCAGGGACCACAGGTCGGCAGCCGGATCGTCGCCGGTGCCGCGGACGCGCTCCGGGGCCATGTACTCGGGGGAGCCGACGAGTTCGCCGGTCGCCGTCAGGGCGGTCGAGTCGTGCAGGGCGGCGATGCCGAAGTCCGTGAGGACCGCGGTGCCGTCCTGGCGCAGCAGCACGTTCGCCGGCTTCACGTCCCGGTGCTGGATGCCCGCCGCGTGCGCGGCGCGCAGCGCGGAGAGGATCTGGCGGCCGGTGCGGGCCGCCTCCGCGGGGGACAACGGCCCCTGCTCCAGGCGCTCCTGGAGGCTGACGCCCTCCACGAGTTCCATCACGATCCACGGGTGGGGCCCGGAGTCCACGATGTGATGGACCGTCACCACATGGGGATGGCTGAGCCGGGCGAGGGCCCGCGCCTCGCGCAGGACGCGTTCGCGCACCGCGCCGGAGGTGCTCGCGTCCGACCGGACGGCCTTCAGGGCCACGTCCCGGTGGAGGACGGTGTCGCGGGCGCGCCACACCGTGCCCATCCCCCCGCTGCCCAGCTTCCCCGTCAGTTCGAAACGCTCGTCGATCAGGTCCCCCGGCGTGTTCATGGCGCCAGATTATCGGCCGGGGCAGCGCGCCGGGGGTGCACGTACGGGTGCGGGGGCGCGTGCGGCCGCGGGCACGGGGCGCACGGCTCTCCGCACGCCCCCGGGGCCCCACGCGCCCCCCTCGCACTCCGGCGCGCGGCTCAGCGCACGGGCCGGTCCGCCCGTTCGACCCGCTGGGTCCCGCTGCGTGTGCGGTACGACCGGGCCCAGGTGCTGGTCGCGTCCCGGCGGGTACGGTCGGAGACGGTGTAGTAGTCCATCTGCGTCCGCTCGGCCGTGACGTCCAGGACGCCGTAGCCGTGGGAGTCCATGTCCACCCACTTCACATGGCGGTTGGCGGCCCGGACGGCGGTCTCGGCGACCAGGGAGACGGTGTCGGGAGCCACCCCGAGGAGGTCGTCCAGATTGTCCGAGGTCACCGAGGTCACCACGAACTCGGTCGCGGCCGACCGGGACAGCGGGTAGGTCGCCGCCCTCACCGGTACGTCGTTGGCCCACGCCATGTGGATGTCGCCGGTGAGGAAGACCGTGTCGGCGATGCCCCGCTCGGTGAGGTGCGCGAGGAGTTCCCGGCGGTCGTCCGTGTAGCCGTCCCACTGGTCGACGTTGATCGCCAGGCCCTCCTTCGGCAGCCCCAGCAACTCGGCGAGCGGGCCCAGGAGATGGGCCGGCAGCGAGCCGAACGCCACCGGGGAGACCATCACCGAGGTGCCCACCAGCTTCCACGCCGCGTCCGAGGAGGCCAGGCCGGCCTTCAGCCAGTCCAGCTGGGCGCGGCCGGTGATCGTGCGCTCCGGGTCGTCCACGTCACCGCTGCCGATGCCGGTCTGCTGGGAGCGGAACGAGCGCAGGTCCAGCAGGTGCAGATCGGCGAGGCGGCCGAAGCGCAGCCGCCGGTAGACGGTGCCCTCGGTGGAGGCGCGCACCGGCATCCACTCGAAGTACGCCTGCTTGGCCGCCGCGGCCCGGTCCGCCCAGTCGCCCTCCGCGCCCGGGGTGTGGTTCTCCGCGCCGCCCGACCAGGCGTCGTTGGCGATCTCGTGGTCGTCCCAGATCGCGATGACGGGGTGCGCGGCGTGCAGGGCCTGGAGGTCGGGGTCGGTCTTGTAGGTGGCGTGGCGCAGCCGGTAGTCGGCGAGGGTGACGATCTCGTGGCGCGGCTCGTGCCGGCGCACGCCCTTGCCCTCGGCCGGGTACTGGCCCGTTCCGTACTCGTAGACGTAGTCGCCGAGGTGCAGCACCGCGTCCAGGTCGGGCCGCCCGGCGAGGTGGCGGTAGGCGGAGAACCAGCCCGCCTCCCAGTTGGAGCAGGACACCACCCCGAAACGGACCCCGGGCACGGACACGCCGTCGGCGGGGGCGGTGCGGGTGCGCCCGGCGGGGGAGTGCGTGCCGCCGGCGGTGAAGCGGTAGTGGTAGGCGGTCGCGGGGCGCAGACCGCGGACGTCCACCTTGACGATGTGGTCGGAGGCGGCCCGCGCGGTCACCGTCCCGTCGGCGACGACCCGGCTGAACGCCCGGTCCTCGGCCACCTCCCAGACGACGGGCGTGTCCGCGCCCAGACCGGAACCGGGCACGGCCTCCGGCCCGGGGGTGACCCGGGTCCAGAGCAGCACGCCGTCGGGCAGCGGATCACCGGAGGCGACACCGTGCGCGAAGGCGGGGGCGGCCTGCTGCGCGGCCGCGGCGGAGGGGGCATGGGCCGCCGCGACGGGCAGCACGGCGGCGGTGGCGGCCGCCTTGACGACCGTACGGCGGCGGGGAGTTGATACGAATCGACTGGTCACGGCCGATCAGACTACTGACCGGTAGCCCGAAGGGGCGGACGAACACCGAAAGTTCGCCCGCCCCTTCCGGCCGGCCGCCCGGGGTTCACCGGGCGGCGGCGCGCACGGCCGCGCGTTGGGCCGGGTCAGCCCTTGAGGGCCTTGTCCACGGCCGCGGTGAACTGCTCCGCCGTCATGGGGGCGTTCTCGCTGCCCTCGGCGGTGACCTTCTTGCCGTCCATCATCAGGGTCGGAGTACCGCGGACGCCGCTCTTGTCGAAGGCGTCGGACATCTTCATCGCCCAGGCGTCGAAGGTGCCGTCCTCGACGTTCTTCTTGAACGCGGCGTTGCCCTTCAGCGCCGGCACCGAGTCCGCCACCTTCAGGAGGTAGGAGTCCTTGCCGAAGTCGTCCTTGTTCTCCTCGGGGTGGAACTCCTTGGAGTAGAGGGCCGACTTGTACGCGGTGAACGCCTCCGGGCTCACGTCCAGGGCGGCCCCGAGGGCGCTCAGCGCGTTCTTGGAGCCCTCGCCGCCGGCGGCGTTGTCGATGAAGGTCGCGCCCACGTACTTGACCTTGTACTTGCCCGCCTCCACGTCCTTGTCGAGGGTCGGGCCGACGGCCTGTTCGAAGACGGCGCAGACCGGGCAGCGGGAGTCCTCGTAGAGCTCCAGGGTCTTCTTCGCGGAGGGCTTGCCGATGACGACGGTGGTGCCGTTCTCGCCCTCGGTGTTCTTCGGGGCGGTGATGTTCTTGGCGTCCGCCGCGGTCTCCCAGTGGGAGGGCTTGTTGGCCTGCATGATGCCGTAGCCGACACCGCCGGCGAGGGCCAGGACCAGGACGCCGGTGCCGGCGACGATCAGCTGACGGCGCACCTTGTCCTTCTTGGCCTGGCGCTCGCGCTCCTGGCGCAGCCGCTCGCGGGCCGCCGCCTTGTTCGCCTGGCTGTTGCGCTTGCTCATGGTGGGTTCACTCCGTGTGGGGACGTGGGTCGGAAGACCGGAAGAGAAGAGGGGGACGTCGCGGGGCGTGCGGGAGCGCGGGGCCGGGGACGTCGAGGGGTGCGGGGACCGCGTGGTCGCGCGGTCAGGCGCAGAGCGCCACGGGGCGCGGCGGCCCCCGGCGCCCCACCGAGTGCACCAGCAGGCGGGTGCGCGCGGTGCGCGGGGCCCCGGTGCGGGCCCGGGGGCCGGTGCGGTGCGGGCGGGGCCCGGCCACCGCCGCGACGGCCAGCAGCAGCGGCCGGAAGGCGAGCGCGCAGGCCGTGCGCAGCAGCGAGGCGAGGGCCGCCTCGCCGCGCCGCAGCCACAGGGCCGCGAGCAGCCCGGTGGCGACATGGGCCCCGAGCAGCAGCCAGGGCACGGCCGGGCCGGGGGAGTCGAGCAGGGCGCCGAGCCCCGCCGCGCCGCCCGCGCCCGCCGGGTCGGCGACACCGGGCAGCGAGGTGCCCACCGACCCGCCGCAGAGCACGTCCAGGCCGACCGAGCGCAGCGAGCCGGTGACCGGGCCGCCGGCCGCGCCGTAACAGGTCTGCTGGCCGGCGGTGAACACGGTGTCCGCCGCGAGTTCCAGCGGGACCAGGAGCGCCGCGATGCGCCAGAAGCCGCGCTCCCGCCCGGACAGGGCGTACGCGAGGCCGAAGACGGCCGCCGACAGCAGGGCCACCGTGCCCAGCGGCAGCGGAGCCCCCGAGAGCAGCACATGGGAGGCGGCGGACAGCGTCACGACGAGAGCCGTGAAGATCGCCGCCCGCAGCGCCCGCGTCTGCGTCCCGGATATGTCCATCGTCCGTGAGTGTGCCATGCCGTCCGGTAAGAGATCCCTAAAGGTCCAGGTGGGAGGGCCCGCGACCGGTGGGGACGGGGGCCCGCGCGCGGCTACAGCCCGGGTATCCGCCCGTTGCGGAAGAGGTCGACGAAGATCTGGTGGTCCGCCCGCGCCCGGGCGCCGTACTCGTGCGCGAACTGCACCAGCAGCTCGCCGAAGCCCTCCTCGTCCGCCGCCACCGCCGCGTCGATCGCCCGCTCGGTGGAGAACGGCACCAGGGAGTGGCCGCTCTCGTCGTCCGCCGCCGCGTGCATGGTGGCCGCCGCCCGCCCGAGGTCCGCGACGACCGCCGCCATCTCGGCCGGGTCGTCCAGGTCCGACCAGTCCAGGTCCACCGCGTACGGGGAGACCTCGGCGACGAGCTGGCCCGTGCCGTCCAGCTCGGTCCAGCCGAGCCAGGGGTCGGCGTGCGCCTGGAGGGCCCGCTGGGAGATCACCGTGCGGTGGCCCTCGTGCCGGAAGTACCCGCGCACCGCCGGGTCCGTGATGTGCCGGGAGACCGCCGGGGTCTGCGCCTGCTTCAGATAGATCACGACGTCGTTCTCCAGGGCGTCGCTGTTGCCCTCCAGCAGGATGTTGTACGAGGGCAGACCCGCCGAGCCGATCCCCACGCCCCGCCGCCCCACCACGTCCTTCACCCGGTACGAGTCGGGCCGGGCGAGGCTGGACTCCGGCAGCGTCTCCAGATAGCCGTCGAAGGCGTCCAGGACCTTGTAGCGCATCGCGGCGTCCAGCTCGACCGCCCCGCCGGCCGGGCTGAATCGGCGCTCGAAGTCGCGGATCTCCGTCATCGAGTCCAGCAGCGAGAACCGGGTCAGCGAACGGGCGGTGCGCAGCGCGGCGAGCAGCGGCCCGTCCGCCGTGTCCAGGGTGAACGGGGGCAGGTCCTCCGCGGTGGAGCCCGCCGCCAGGGCGTGGATCCGCTCCCGGTACGCGGCGGCGCAGATCCGCACCAGGTCCGTGATCTGCTCGTCGGCGAGGGCCTTGGTGTACCCGATCAGCGCGAGGGAGGCGGCGAGGCGCTTCAGGTCCCAGGTGAACGGGCCGACGTACGCCTCGTCGAAGTCGTTGACGTTGAACACCAGGCGGCCGCCCGCGTCCATGTAGGTGCCGAAGTTCTCCGCGTGGAGGTCGCCGTGGATCCACACCCGGCCGGTGCGCTCGTCGAGGAAGGGGCCGCTGTCGGGGCCGTCCCCGGCGGCCTCCAGGTCCCGGTAGAACAGGCACGCCGTGCCCCGGTAGAAGGCGAAGGCCGAGGCCGCCATCTTGCGGAACTTGACCCGGAACGCGGCCGGGTCCGCGGTCAGCAGCTCCCCGAAGGCGGTGTCGAAGACGGCGAGGATCTCCTCGCCGCGCTGCTCGGCGGCAGGGTGCGGGACCTGCATCGGGTGGGCCTCCTGGTGCGGGACGATCGGACGGCTGTCCGATCGTTACCAACGTGCGAGGGCGCCCCCGAGTGCCCGCCCCACCGACCTGCGGACCCCGCCCCGGCCGACGCGCGGACCCCGCCCCGGCCGACGCGCGGACCCCGCCCCGGGCGACGGCCGAGTGACCGCCCGCTGTCAGTGCCGCGACGTAGACTTCCACGCTGTCCCCCCGATCCGTCCGCAGGAGGCCAGCCGCCGTGACGAAGCCGCCCTTCACGCACCTTCACGTCCACACCCAGTACTCCCTGCTGGACGGTGCGGCGCGGCTCAAGGACATGTTCGACGCGTGCAACGAGATGGGCATGACCCATATCGCCATGTCCGACCACGGCAACCTGCACGGCGCGTACGACTTCTTCCACTCCGCGAAGAAGGCCGGGGTCACCCCGATCATCGGCATCGAGGCGTATGTCGCCCCCGAGTCCCGGCGGAACAAGCGCAAGATCCTGTGGGGCCAGCCGCACCAGAAGCGGGACGACGTCTCCGGTTCCGGTGGTTACACCCACAAGACCATCTGGGCGGCGAACGCGACGGGCCTGCACAACCTCTTCCGCCTCTCCTCCGACGCGTACGCCGAGGGCTGGCTCCAGAAGTGGCCCCGGATGGACAAGGAGACCATCGCCCAGTGGTCCGAGGGCCTGATCGCCTCCACCGGCTGCCCCTCCGGCGAGCTCCAGACCCGGCTGCGCCTCGGCCAGTTCGACGAGGCCCTGAAGTCCGCCTCCGAGTACCAGGACATCTTCGGCAAGGACCGCTATTTCCTGGAGCTGATGGACCACGGCATCGAGATCGAGCGCCGGGTCCGGGACGGCCTCCTGGAGATCGGCAAGAAGCTCGGCATCCCGCCCCTGGTCACCAACGACTCGCACTACACCTACGCGCACGAGGCCACCGCCCACGACGCCCTGCTCTGCATCCAGACCGGCAAGAACCTCTCCGACCCCGACCGCTTCAAGTTCGACGGCACCGGCTACTACCTGAAGTCGACCGACGAGATGTACGCGATCGACTCCTCGGACGCCTGGCAGGAGGGCTGCGCCAACACCCTCCTCGTCGCCCAGCAGGTCGACACCGAGGGCATGTTCGTCGAGCGCAACCTGATGCCGAAGTTCGACATCCCCGAGGGCCACACCGAGGTCAGCTGGTTCCGCGAGGAGACCATGCGCGGCATGCACCGCCGCTACCCGGACGGCATCCCGGAGGACCGCCTCAAGCAGGCCGAGTACGAGATGGACACCATCATCTCGATGGGCTTCCCCGGGTACTTCCTCGTGGTCGCCGACTTCATCATGTGGGCCAAGAACCAGGGCATCGCGGTCGGCCCCGGCCGTGGCTCCGCGGCCGGCTCGATCGTCGCCTACGCCATGGGCATCACCGACCTCGACCCGCTCACCCACGGACTGATCTTCGAGCGGTTCCTCAACCCCGAGCGCATCTCGATGCCCGACGTCGACATCGACTTCGACGAGCGCAGGCGCGTCGAGGTGATCCGGTACGTGACCGAGAAGTACGGCGCCGACAAGGTCGCCATGATCGGCACCTACGGCAAGATCAAGGCGAAGAACGCCATCAAGGACTCGGCCCGCGTCCTCGGCTACCCGTACGCGATGGGCGACCGGCTCACCAAGGCGATGCCCGCGGACGTCCTCGGCAAGGGCATCGACCTCAACGGCATCACGGACCCCTCCCACCCGCGCTACAGCGAGGCGGGCGAGATCCGGAGCATGTACGAGAACGAGCCGGACGTGAAGAAGGTCATCGACACCGCCAAGGGCGTCGAGGGCCTGGTCCGGCAGATGGGCGTGCACGCCGCCGGCGTCATCATGTCCAGCGAGACCATCACCGAGCACGTCCCCGTGTGGGTCCGGCACACCGACGGCGTCACCATCACGCAGTGGGACTACCCGCAGTGCGAGGCCCTCGGCCTGCTGAAGATGGACTTCCTCGGCCTGCGCAACCTGACGATCATGGACGACGCCGTCAAGATGGTGAAGTCCAACAAGGGCATCGACCTGGAGATGCTCTCCCTGCCGCTGGACGACCCCAAGACCTTCGAACTGCTCCAGCGCGGCGACACCCTCGGCGTCTTCCAGTTCGACGGCGGGCCCATGCGGTCCCTGCTGCGGCTGATGAAGCCCGACAACTTCGAAGACATCTCCGCCGTGTCCGCGCTCTACCGCCCGGGCCCGATGGGCATGAACTCGCACACCAACTACGCGCTGCGCAAGAACAAGCAGCAGGAGATCACGCCGATCCACAAGGAGTTGGAGGAGCCCCTCAAGGAGGTCCTCGACGTCACCTACGGCCTGATCGTCTACCAGGAGCAGGTGCAGAAGGCCGCCCAGATCATCGCCGGGTACTCACTCGGCGAGGCCGACATCCTCCGCCGCGTGATGGGCAAGAAGAAGCCCGAGGAGCTGGCGAAGAACTTCGTCCTCTTCCAGGTGGGCGCCCGGAAGAAGGGCTACAGCGACGAGGCCATCCAGGCCCTGTGGGACGTGCTGGTCCCGTTCGCCGGATACGCGTTCAACAAGGCGCACTCCGCCGCGTACGGCCTGGTCTCCTACTGGACGGCCTACCTCAAGGCCAACCACCCGGCCGAGTACATGGCGGCGCTGCTCACCTCGGTGAAGGACGACAAGGACAAGTCGGCCGTCTATCTCAACGAGTGCCGCCGCATGGGCATCCGGGTCCTGCCGCCCAATGTCAACGAGTCGATGTCCAACTTCGCCGCCCAGGGCGACGACGTGATCCTCTTCGGCCTCACCGCCGTCCGCAACGTCGGGCAGAACGTGGTCGAGTCGATCATCAAGAGCCGCAAGGCGAAGGGGAAGTACAGCTCCTTCCCCGACTTCCTCGACAAGGTCGAGGCCGTGGTCTGCAACAAGCGCACCGTCGAGTCCCTGATCAAGGCCGGCGCCTTCGACGAGATGGGCCACACCCGCAAGGGCCTGGTCGCCCACCACGAACCGATGATCGACAACGTGGTGGCGGTCAAGCGCAAGGAGGCCGAGGGGCAGTTCGACCTCTTCGGCGGCATGGGCGAGGAGGAGAGCAACGAGCCGGGCTTCGGCCTGGACGTCGAGTTCTCCGACGTGGAGTGGGACAAGTCCTACCTCCTCGCGCAGGAGCGCGAGATGCTCGGCCTCTATGTCTCCGACCATCCCCTCTTCGGTATCGAGCACGTCCTGTCCGACAAGGCGGACGCGGCGATCTCCCAGCTCACCGGCGGCGAGCACGCGGACGGCGCGGTCGTCACCATCGGCGGCATCATCTCCGGCCTCCAGCGGAAGATGACCAAGCAGGGCAACGCCTGGGCCATCGCCACCGTGGAGGACCTGGCCGGCTCGATCGAGTGCATGTTCTTCCCGGCCACCTACCAGCTGGTCTCCACCCAGCTCGTCGAGGACACGGTCGTCTTCGTCAAGGGCCGCCTGGACAAGCGCGAGGACGTGCCCCGGCTCGTCGCGATGGAGCTCCAGGTCCCCGACCTCTCCTCGGCCGGGACCAACGCCCCGGTCGTGGTGACCATTCCGACGGTCAAGGTCACCCCGCCGATGGTGACCCGGCTCGGCGAGATCCTCAGCCACCACAAGGGGAGCACCGAGGTGCGGATCAAGCTCCAGGGGCCGCGCAAGACCACCGTGCTGCGGCTCGACCGGCACCGGGTGCAGCCGGACCCGGCGCTCTTCGGCGACCTGAAGGTGCTGCTCGGCCCGTCCTGCCTGGCGGGCTGACCGCCCCGCGTCCGTCCCGCCGTACGCGCGCTCAGCCGCAGCGGGTCGGTGCACGCAGAAGGGGCGCGCCCGTCGTCACGGGCGCGCCCCTTCTGCTGATCAGGTACCTGCGTCGGTCGCGGACCGGCGTCAGTTGTGGCCGAAGCGCTTCTGCCGGCCCTTGCTCGCCACATCGGCGGGCGTGACCTGCGTCATGCGGTGCTCCGCCTCCGCCTCCATCGAGGACTTGCGGGCCGCCTGCTGGCCGCGCTCGGCGGGCGACTGCTTCCGGTCGCGATCTCGGTTCTTGTTCTTGGCCATGATGGTGCCTCCTGTGAGGGTCTGGACCTTGGGCCGCGACCAGACTCACACGCCGGAATTACCTGCGCATTTTGGATCATTGCGGACCGTAGTCGACCGTCCGGGACCCCTCCCCGACCGATCCGCCACGCCGAAGATCGAGTTCCGGCCGTCAAGCCTCCCCCGGTCGGGCAGACTCGAAGGAAAGCCGGAACGATCCCTGATCCGGACCTCTCCCGGCCCTGAACACCCGAAGCCCGCGCGGCTCCCGGAGCCGTCCGCGGAGGAGTCCCCGAAAGAGGGTGGAACGCGTGGACCGCTGCGTCGTCCTGGTGGACGCCGGATATCTGCTCGGCGCCGCCGCGAGCCTTCTCGCGGGAGAACCGGCCCGGTCACGGATCACCGTCGACCACGCCTCGCTCATCCAGGGCCTGCGCGACCTCGCCGAGGCCGACACCGAACGCCCCCTGCTGCGCATCTACTGGTTCGACGGGGCCCCCGACCGCGTGCCCCAGCCCGAGCACCGCAGACTGCGTGTGATGCCCCGGGTCACCGTCCGGCTCGGCGCCCTGACCCGCAGCGACGGCCGCTGGGCGCAGAAGGGCGTCGACGCGGCCATGCACGCCGAACTCACCGAACTCGCCCGCAACCGGGCCTGCTCGGACGTCGTGCTGGTCACCGGCGACGGCGATCTGCTGCCCGGACTGATGTCCGCCAAGGAGCACGGCGTCGCCGTCCACCTCTGGGCCGTCCAGGCCGCCGACGGCGACTACAACCAGTCCGAGGACCTGGTCGCCGAGGCCGACGAACGGCGCGTGCTGGACCGGGCGTGGATCACCCGCGCGGTCCGCGCCAAGGACCTCGGCGGCGTCTGCGCCCCGCAGCCCGCGCCCCGGCCCGAGATCGCCGCCATCCTCTCCGCGCCGCTGCCCGAGTCGGCCCTCGCCGCCTCCGCCGAGCGCGCCGCGGAGGGCGCCGAGGCCGCCTCCCGCAACGGCACCGCCCCCGCCGCCGAGCACCCCGGCCCCCCGGCCGCCCCGCCCGCGCCCGGGCACCCCGGGCACAAGGGCGTCCCCACCCCCAAGGACCTCGCCTCCTCCCTCCACGCCCACGCGCATCCGCCGACCGCCCCGCCCGCGCACCCCCCGGCGGGCGCCACCCTGCGCTGGTCCTCCGACAAGGGCTGGGTCGAGCGCCCCGGCGGCGGCCCCGTCGAACCGCCCGAGACCGCCTCCTTGCCCACCCTCGCCCAGCTCACCAGCGCCGAGCAGCGCTGGGCGGACCGCGAGGAGGACATCACCACCGTCGGCGGCGACCCCTTCGAGGTGGGCCAGGTCTTCGCCCGCCGCTGGGTCGAACGGCTCCCCGAGGCCGGGCACGTCCAGGGCCTCTCCGTCCTCTACCCCCGCATCCCGCACCGGATCGACGGCGAACTGCTGCGCTACGCGGCCCGGTTCGGCCTCCTCGCCCACAAGGACGACCAGATCGACGAGCACGACCGGTACGCGATCCGGGCCGGATTCTGGCGCGAGATCGACCTGCGCACGGCCGCCGAACACACCCCCCGGGGTGAGCAGCCGGGGCCCGAGGGCATCCGGGGCGGGCGGACCCCGTAGTCTCGTACCTCGTGAGTACGGTGTGCGTGGTGCGGGACCTGGTCAAGACGTACCCCGCCGTGCGCGGACGCCGGGGGACGCCCGCGACGCCCGAGGTCCGGGCCAGCGACGGGATCTGCCTGGACGTCCGGGAGGGCGAGATCTTCGGGCTGCTCGGACCCAACGGAGCCGGGAAGTCCACCGTGGTGCGCCAGCTCACCGGGCTGATGCGCCCCGACTCCGGCAGCGTCGAGGTCCTCGGCCACGACCTGGTGCGGCACCCCGAGCGGGCCGCCCGCCTGATCGGCTACCTCGGCCAGGAGTCCACCGCCCTGGACGACATGACCGTCGCCCTCGCCGCCGAGACCACCGGCCGGCTGCGCGGTCTCGCGGCGGCCGAGGCGCGCGCCGAGCGGGACGCGGTCCTCGGCGAACTCGGACTCGACGACCTCGCCTCCCGGCCCATCCGCCGCCTCTCCGGCGGCCAGCGGCGGCTCGCCTGCTTCGCCGCGGCCCTGGTGGGCCACCGGCCGGTGCTGGTCCTGGACGAGCCGACCACCGGCATGGACCCGGTCGCCCGGCGCGCGGTCTGGGCGGCCGTCGACCGCCGCCGGGAGCAGCACGGCGCCACCGTCCTGCTCGTCACCCACAACGTCATCGAGGCGGAGACGGTCCTCGACCGGGTCGCCGTCCTGGACCGCGGCCGGGTCATCGCCTGCGACACCCCCGCCGGGCTGAAGGAGCGGGTGGCCGGCGAGGTCCGCGTCGAACTGGTCTGGCGGGAGCGGGCGCCCATCGACGTCCCCGAGGTCGCCGCCCTGCGCGACCTCGCCCAGGAGTCGGGGCGGCGCTGGGTCCTGCGGCTGGCCCCCGACCACGCGCGGGCCGCCGTCGCCGCCGTGACCGGCGGTGCCGCGTTCGCCGCGCTGGACGACTTCACCCTGGCCACCCCGAGCCTGGAGGACGTCTACTTGGCCCTCGGTGGAAATGCGACGAAAGGTCTGGTCAAGGCGTGAGCATCGTGTCCGCTGAGTCCCTCGGGACGACCACCGCGCGCGGCGGGACGCGGGAGCGCACCGCCGCGCCGCTCGCCCCCGCGGCCAAGCTGCTGCCCGCGCTCGCCGCGGTCTACCGGGCGCAGCTCTCCCGGGCCCGGGTCGCGCGGATACCGCTGCTCTTCGTCGCCACCTTCCAGTCCGTCGGGATCATGGTCCTGATGCGCGGGGTGGTGGACGGCGGCTCGGAGGCCCGGGCGGTCGTCGCGGGTGCCAGCGTCCTCGTCGTCGCCTTCGTCGCCCTCAACCTCCTCGCCCAGTACTTCGGGCAGCTCCGGGCCGGCGGCGGGCTCGACCACTACGCGACCCTGCCGGTGCCGCCCGCGGCCGTGGTCCTCGGCGCGGCGGGCGCGTACGCCTCCTTCACCGTGCCGGGGACCGTCGTCACCGCCGTGGCCGGGTCGGTCCTCTTCGGGCTGCCGCTGACCCACCTGTGGGTGCTCGTCGCCGTCGTCCCCCTCTCCGGGGCCGCGCTCGCGGGGCTGGGCGCGGCGCTGGGACTCCTCGCGCCGCGCCAGGAGCTGGCCACCCTGCTGGGGCAGCTCGGGATGTCGGCCGCCCTGCTGCTCGGCGTCCTCCCGGCCGAGCGGATGCCCGGACCGATCTCCTACGCCCGCGACCTGCTCCCCTCCACCTACGGGGTCGAGGCCCTGGCGCGTACCTTCGACGCCCACCCGGACTGGGCTGCGGTCGCCGTCGACCTCACGGTCTGCGCGGTCGTCGGCGTGGTGTCCCTGGCGGTGGCGACCTGGGCGTACCGGCGGGCCGCGGTCCGCTGAGGCCCTCCCGTGCGGGGGCCCGGTCCGGTGAGGCGTCACTCGGGCGGGCCTGGCACGATGGCGGGGTGACCGCACCTCTGACGCCACCGCACCAGCCGTCGTCCTCCTCCTCGTCGTCCTCGTCCGGCGACGGGAACGGAGACGGGGGCGGGGGCGGCAATCCGTGGCGGGCGCCGGAGGCCGGACCGGTGCCCCCCGGCAAGCCCTGGGGCGACGGCCCGGAGGCCGCGGAGGCCAAGCGCGCGGAGCTGCGCCGGGACCTGCGGGACGCGGGGATCGTGCTGGCCGGTGTCACCGTCCTCGGTGTGGTCCTCGGGCTGCTGTGGCTGTGGCTCGCGCCCCGGGTGCCCCTGGTCTCGGACGGCACCGCGGTCTTCCTCAAGAACACGGAGGGCGAGGAGTCCATCGGGGCGGACGGAACGTTCGTCCTGCTGGCGGCCGGGCTGGGTGTGCTCAGCGCGGCGGCCGTCTTCCTCTTCCGCCGGCGCGGCGGTGTCGCGCTGGTGGTGGCCCTCGCCCTCGGCGGGCTGCTGGCCTCGCTGGCCGGCTGGGGCATCGGCGTCTGGCTCGGCCCCGGCCAGGACGTGGCCGCGCGGGCGCGCGAGGCCGGTGAGGGCGTCACCTTCGACGCGTACCTCCAGCTGCGGGCCAAGGGCGCGCTGCTGGCCTGGTCGCTGACCGCGATGGTGACCCACCTGGGCCTCACCGCCCTCTTCGCCCCGGACGACCCGGAGCCGGAGCACGCCTGGCCCGCGCCCGGGGCGGATCAGCAGTGGCCCCCGCGGGACGCGTGAACACGGCTCCGCCGCCGGCGCAAGCGCGCGCCGGCGGCGGACCGGGTCCGGACGGTCAGGCGAACTGGCCCGGGCGGTAGTCGCCGGCGGGCTGGCGGGTGATGACGTTCAGCCGGTTGAAGGTGTTGATCAGGGAGATCAGGGACACCAGCGCGACGAGCTGCTCCTCGTCGTAGTGCCGGGCCGCGTTCGCCCAGACCTCGTCCGAAACCCCGCCGGCCGTGTCCGCGATCCGGGTGCCCTGCTCCGTCAGCTCCAGGGCGGCGCGCTCGGCCTCGGTGAAAACGGTGGCCTCCCGCCAGGCGGCGACGAGGTGCAGCCGCTGGGCGGTCTCGCCCGCCGCCTCGGCCTCCTTGGTGTGCATGTCGAGGCAGTAGCCGCAGCCGTTGATCTGGCTCGCGCGGATCTTCACCAGTTCCTGCGTCGCGGTGGGCAGGTCCGCGTCCGAGAGCGCCGCGTTCGCCGAGACGAGGTGCTTGATGACCTTGCCGGCCGTCGGGCTCGCGAGGACGTTGAGACGGGCGTCCATGGTGGGTGCTCCTTCGCCGTGTCGATGGATTCACCCCTGTGACGGATACGGGCGGCCGGGATGTGACACGGCCCGGCCGTGACGCGCGTCACCCGGGCGTCCGGGTGTTCCGGGTGTCCGCCCACCTTCTAGGCCCGGGTGATCGGGGCCAGGGTCGCCGAGGTCAGGGTGCGCAGGGAGTCCGGGGCCAGTTCGACCTCCAGGCCCCGGCGGCCCGCCGAGACGCAGATCGTCTCGTGGGCCGAGGCCGAGGCGTCCAGCACCGTGGGCAGCCGCTTGCGCTGGCCGAGCGGGGAGATGCCGCCCCGCACATAGCCCGTGGTGCGCTCGGCCGCGGCCGGGTCCGCCATCGTCGCGCGCTTCCCGCCGACCGCGGTGGCCAGTGCCTTCAGGTCGAGCCGGCCCGCGACCGGGACCACCGCCACGGTCAGGGTGCCGTCGACGTCCGCGACCAGGGTCTTGAACACCCGCTCCGGGGAGACCCCGAGGGCTTCGGCCGCCTCCTCCCCGTAGGAGGGGGAGGCGGGGTCGTGCTCGTAGGAGTGGAGGGTGTACGGGGTGCCGGCCGCCGCCAGGGCCACCGTCGCCGGGGTGCCGCCCGGCTGCCGCTTCTGCGCCTTCTTCGCCACGTCGGTCGTCGTCCCTCGCGTCGGTCGGTGCTGCTCGGTGGACCGGCCTGCCGGCCGGAGCCGGCGGGCCGGTCGGGGCCGGCCGGTCAGTTGGGGCTGGTCGGCCGCTGCGTCAGCTCGGTCGCCGGCAGCGAGGGCAGATGCCGCAGCACCGCCGTCTCCGCGCGCAGCACCTTCAGCTCCTCGCGCAGCCGGGTCGCGGTGTCCGGGGCCTGGAGCAGGCGCTGCTTGGCCGGGATGTCCAGCCTCGCCGCCGACGCGACCAGATAGGACACCACCGAGGGGTCGTCCGGCAGTTCGGCGCCCGTCGAGAGCGAGCGCTCGGTCGCGCCCGCCAGCCGCTGCTGGTAGCTGCGGAAGGCCCGGAGCACCCCCTCGGCGAGGGTGCCCGCGCCGTCCCCCGCCGCCTCGGGGATCTCCTCCAGCTCGGCCGTCAGGAAGGGCCCGCTCGCGTCCACCGACAGGATTCGGACCCGGGTCGTCCCGGTGGCCAGCACCTCGAAGCTGCCGTCCGCCCGCTCCCGGATCGTCGCCGCGTCCGCGACGCAGCCCACCCGGTGGAACGCCTGGATCGGGTCCGCCCCGAAGCCCGCCGCCGGCCCGAGGTCCCGGACCGCCGTCGGGTCGGGCATACCGGGGAGGGTGGGGGCCACCTCCCGGCCGTCGCGGATGGCGACGACGGCGAAGCGCCGGGGCTCCTCCTCGTCCGCCTTCAGCAGCTCGCGCATCATGGCGCGATAACGCTCCTCGAAGACGTTCAGCGGCAGCACGAGGCCCGGGAACAGCACCGTGTTCAGGGGGAAGAGGGGCAGGCGAGCGGTGGTCACAGCGGTCAAGCGTAATGGCCGGCCGGCCGGCGGCGGACCCCGCGCAGGGGCATCCCGCACGCGACCTCGATCCGCACCGCGTCCCGCACCCGCAGGAACTGGCCGAGCGGGTCCTCCGTGACCGCGGTCCACGGGAAGGAGGTGGCGTAGGGGCCGATCCGCCGGAACTGCTCCAGGGCGTCCGCCCACCGGCCCCGGGCCACCAGGACATGGGCGAGGAGATTGCGGACCTCGGCCGGCCAGGGATCGCCGGGCGCGTAGTCCGCGGACAGCTCGATGGCCAGGTCGGCGGCGGCCTCCACCCGGTCGGCCTGCACCGAGGTCGCCACCTGGCCGGTCATCAGCTGAGCGAAGGCCGCCCGCACCGGCAGCGCCCGCACCAGCGAGCCGGGCAGCGCGTCCAGGGCGGCGTCCTCGGCGAAGGCGAAGCACTCCCGGTGCGAGCCGTACCACTGCGCGGACAGGTACTTCAGGGCCGCCACATGGCAGCCGTAGTGGTGCGGGGAACGGCGCAGGGCCTGCTCCCACAGGGTCTCGAAGGCCGAGTGCGAGGCGTGGGTGCCCCGGGCGTGGTCCAGGGCGAGACGCCAGGGCACCGGGTCCCCGGGCGCGGCCAGGGCCGCCGCGTCGATCAACGGGCCCAGCTCGCGCAGCCGTTCGGCGCGGGCCGGGGACTCCCAGGCGCGGTCCACCGCGAGCTGCGCCTTCACCAGCAGCGCGTCGGCGTCCCGGGGCGCGGCGCGCAGCCAGTCGGCGAGCCAGGCGTCCCGGTTCCGGGCGAACGCGGCCAGCCGCAGCACATAGCGGTCCCGGGTCTCCCATTCGGCTGAATTCCGTGTGGTCGCGAGCAGCGCCGCGACCTGTCCGAAGGCGCCGTCGGCGGCCGCGACCAGGGCCGGGCCGAGGCGGGCGTCGGGGGCGTCGAGCAGCACCGCGTCGTCCGGTACGAGGCCGTCGGACAGCCGGGGGGTATGCCGGATCATGCGCGCGGTGCGCATCGCGGCTCGCAGCAGAGACATGGTGCGGACCATTGAAAACCGCAGGTGAACCAGGCGCCAGAGGGTCGCTGTGAAGCTTTGGTGGCGGCGGGAAGGTTGCCCGGGAGCAGGTCAAGAGAAGGTAAAGGAAGTGGTCTCCCGTGTCCCGGGAACCTCAGCTGCGCCGCAGGAGCCGGGACGCCCCGGCCGCCACGGTGGTCGCCAGAATCCACCCCAGCAACACCAGTGCCGCCGCGGCCCACTGCCATCTGCTGTCAAGTCTCCAGTAGCCGTCCTGGCCGAGATTGATCACCGGGATGAGGAGGTCCAGGGAGTAGAGCGCCGGGTTCCACACCGGGTGCTCCTCCTTCTTGAACGGCGGCGGATCGACCTGCGCGAAGGTCAGCGTCCCCACCCCCCACAGCACCGCCATCCACAGCGCCGCCCGCCCCGGCCGGTAGCCGTAGGCCACCGTCCAGTCCTGGAGGAAGCCCCACAGCTTCGCCGCCAGCGGCAGGGTCTCGCGCCGCCGCCGCTGCTTCGCCAGCAGCACCTCGCGCGCGTCCGCGTCCTCCCCGCTGTTGCGCAGCACGGTCGCCAGGCGCTCGTACGGCTCCGGGGAGTACTCCGGGGTGGCCGAGGCGACCCATTCCAGCCGCCGGGAGAGCGGGAACTCCTCCTGCGGCACCAGGTTCTCGTAGACGAAGCCGTTCATCGCCAGTCCGCCCGGCCCCGGCCAGCTCGCCGCCAGGTCGATCAGGGTGACCACCTTGGCGCCGTTGAGGACCACCCGGCCCTCCTCGGGCCGCTCCGCGTTGAACCGCAGCTCAGGCGAGGTGATCCGGCGCAGCGACAGCTCCTCGCGCGGTCCGAGCAGGAACCGCGCGCCGTTGAGGTCGACGGAGTCGCCGAAGCGGCCGTCGTCCAGCCGTACCCCGCCGTGGCACTCGAAGGGCTGGAGCCGCGACCCGCGCCCGGCCGCCCCGCCCGCCGCGCCGCCGGTCACCGTGCCGAACGGGGGAGTGGCCCCCTGGTTGCCGGTCGCCTCGCTGACCCACGCCCCGGTCAGATACAGCGTCCGCTCCACACTGAGCTGCGGCGCGTTCAGCGCCCGCCGGTCCGCCGCCGCGCGCAGCCGGCTGCCGCGCAGGCTCAGCGACACGCCGATCTTGGCGCCGCGCAGACTCACCTCCCCGTAGGTCTCGATCAGCTCCGCCTGGAGGTCCTGCGCCACCGAGAGCCCGTCCGCGGTGATCGCCCGGCCGCGCCGGTCCGGCCGTACATGGATCTGGTTCATCAGCAGATCCGTGCCGATCTGCGCGTCGGTCAGCCGGATGCCGTGGTCCACCCGGCAGCGCGGCAGGTGCAGATCGCCCTCGGTGCGCAGCCGGGCCGCCTCGATCCGCGGGATCGCGCAGCTGATCAGCCGCACGGTCGCGAAGTGCGCCTCCGGCATGAGGAGTTCGCTCTCGAAACGGCAGCCGCTCAGCTCCACGTACGGGGCGATGCTGCCGCCCGCGAGCTTGAGGGTGCCGGTGATCTGGAGGCCCCGGAGCTTCAGCGCGGCCACCCGCCCGGGCCGCGCCTCCGGGCCGTGCAGCAGCAGCCGGGCCACCACGGAGGCGCGCACGATGCGTTCCGGCCCCCAGGGGAAGGGGGAGAAGGGGTTGTTCTGCAGCGGGTCGGTGTCGCTGAGATCGAGGGTGCTGCCGTTCCGGTAGGCGTTCCACATGGCTGCTTCGGCCGGGCTCAGGTCCTCCGGCGGCCCGCCGTCGCGCGGCTCGGTCACTGCCGCCCTCCGCTTCCTTGGCTCGTACAGACGTTCTTCCCGCTGCGTGACGGCCTGAACGCTAGTGGTGATGGTCGTCCCGAGGGAAACGGGGTGGCTCGATCGAGCCGCCGGGAGGGACGGTGCGGATGTGACGCGCGGTTCCGCCTCCGGTCCGCCGTCGTTCCGGCTCCGTCCGTGACCCGTCCCGTATCAGCCACTGATACGGGAAACGGACGCCTCGGGGCGTCTGAGAGAATTGACCGCGTGATCTCTCGAATCGATCTGCGCGGCGACGCCCTCCCCGAGGGAACCGCCCTGCGCGAGCTGCTGCCCCGTGCCGACTTCGACGTCGCGGCCGCCCTGGAGAAGGTGCGCCCGATCTGCGAGGACGTGCACCATCGGGGCGACGCGGCGCTGATCGAGTACGCCCGCCGCTTCGACGGCGTGGAGCTGGAGAGCGTCCGGGTGCCGAAGGAGGCCCTGGAGAAGGCACTCGCCGAGCTGGACCCCGAGGTCAGGGAGGCGCTGGAGGAGTCCGTCCGCCGCGCCCGGATCGTCCACCGCGCCCAGCGCCGCAAGGACCACACCACCCAGGTCGTGCCCGGCGGCACCGTGACCGAGAAGTGGGTTCCGGTCGACCGCGTCGGCCTGTACGCGCCCGGCGGCCGCTCCGTCTACCCCTCGTCCGTGATCATGAACGTGGTCCCGGCGCAGGAGGCCGGGGTGCCCTCCCTCGCGCTCGCCTCCCCGGCGCAGCAGGAGTTCGGCGGCCTGCCCCACCCGACCATCCTGGCCGCCTGCGCCCTCCTCGGCGTCGACGAGGTCTACGCGGCCGGCGGCGCCACCGCCGTCGCGATGTTCGCGTACGGCACCGAGTCCTGCGCCCCGGCGAACATGGTCACCGGCCCCGGCAACATCTGGGTCGCCGCCGCCAAGCGCTACTTCACCGGCCGTATCGGCATCGACGCCGAGGCCGGCCCGACCGAGATCGCGATCCTCGCCGACGCGACCGCCGACCCGGTGCACGTCGCCGCCGACCTGATCAGCCAGGCCGAGCACGACCCGCTGGCCGCCGCCGTCCTGGTCACCGACTCCGAGGAACTGGCCGCCGCCGTCGAACGCGAACTCGTCCCGCAGGTCGCCGCGACCAAGCACGTCGAGGACCGGATCAAGCCCGCCCTCGCCGGCCGCCAGTCCGCGATCGTGCTGGTCTCCGGCATCGAGGACGGCCTCACGGTGGTCGACGCGTACGGCGCCGAGCACCTGGAGATCCAGACCGCCGACGCGGCCGCCCTCGCCGACCGCGTCCGCAACGCCGGCGCGATCTTCGTCGGCCCCTGGGCGCCCGTCTCCCTCGGCGACTACGCGGCCGGGTCCAACCACGTCCTGCCCACCGGCGGCTGCGCCTGCCACTCCTCCGGGCTCTCCGTGCAGTCCTTCCTGCGCGGCATCCACGTCGTCGACTACACCCGGGACGCCCTCGCCGAGATCACCCGCCATGTGGTGACCCTCGCCGAGGCCGAGGACCTGCCCGCGCACGGCGCCGCCATGAAGGCGCGCTTCGACTGGAAGGTCCCCGGACAGTGACCGCCACCCCCGCCACCCGGGCGCCCCTCGGCATCGACGACCTGCCCATCCGCGAGGAGCTGCGCGGCAAGTCCCCCTACGGCGCGCCCCAGCTGGACGTCCCCGTCCGCCTCAACACCAACGAGAACCCGTACCCGCTCCCGGAGCCGCTCGTCGAGCGGATCGCCGAACGGGTCCGCGAGGCCGCCCGCCACCTCAACCGCTACCCCGACCGGGACGCGGTCGAGCTGCGCACCGAACTGGCCCGCTACCTCACCCGCACCACCGGGTACGAGGTGAGCGCCGCCCAGGTCTGGGCTGCCAACGGTTCCAACGAGGTCATCCAGCAGCTGCTGCAGACCTTCGCCGGGCCCGGCCGCACCGCGATCGGTTTCGAGCCCTCGTACTCGATGCACGGGCTGATCTCCCGGGGCACCGGCACCGGCTGGATCTCCGGGCCGCGCCGCGAGGACTTCACCCTCGACACCGCCGCCGCCTCGGCCGCGATCGCCGAGCACCGCCCGCACGTCGTCTTCATCACCTCGCCCAACAACCCCACCGGCACCGCCGTGGACCGGGCCACCGTCGAGGCCCTGTACGAGGCCGCGCAGGCCGCCCGGCCCTCGCTGGTCGTGGTGGACGAGGCGTACGTCGAGTTCAGCCACCGCGAGTCGCTGCTCTCCCTGCTCGACGGCCGCCCCCACCTGGTCGTCTCCCGCACCATGTCCAAGGCGTTCGGCGCGGCCGGGCTCCGCCTCGGCTATCTCGCCGCGCACCCGGCCGTGGTCGACGCCGTGCAGCTGGTCCGCCTGCCGTACCACCTCTCCGCCGTCACCCAGGCCACCGCGCTGGCCGCGCTGGAGCACACCGACACCCTGCTCGGCTACGTCGACCGGCTGAAGACCGAGCGGGACCGGCTGGTCGCCGAACTGCGCGGCATGGGCTTCGAGGTGACCGAGTCCGACGCCAACTTCGTCCAGTTCGGCCGCTTCGAGGACGCCCACGAGGCATGGCGGCGCATCCTTGACCAGGGCGTCCTCGTCCGGGACAACGGCGTCCCCGGCCGGCTGCGGGTCACCGCCGGGACCCCCGAGGAGAACGACGCCTTCCTCGCCGCCGTCCGTGAAGTGAAGTCCCTCGTGGGGGACGGCCCCACACCCCCGAAGGAGCAGAGCGCATGAGCCGCATCGGCCGCGTGGAGCGGACCACCAAGGAGACCTCGGTCGTCGTCGAGATCGACCTCGACGGCACCGGCACGGTCGATGTCGCGACCGGCGTCGGCTTCTACGACCACATGCTCGACCAGCTCGGCCGCCACGGTCTGTTCGACCTCACCGTCAAGACCGACGGCGACCTGCACATCGACACCCACCACACCATCGAGGACACCGCCCTCGCCCTCGGCGCCGCCTTCCGGCAGGCCCTCGGCGACAAGGTCGGCATCTACCGCTTCGGCAACTGCACCGTGCCGCTGGACGAGTCCCTCGCCCAGGTGACCGTGGACCTCTCCGGCCGCCCGTACCTCGTGCACACCGAGCCCGAGAACATGGCGCCCATGATCGGCACCTACGACACCACGATGACCCGGCACATCTTCGAGTCCTTCGTGGCCCAGGCGCAGATCGCCCTGCACATCCACGTCCCCTACGGACGCAACGCCCACCACATCGTCGAGTGCCAGTTCAAGGCCCTCGCCCGAGCCCTGCGCTACGCCTCCGAGCGTGACCCGCGCGCGGCCGGCATCCTGCCTTCCACGAAGGGCGCCCTGTAAGTCGATGACCGGTCTGTCCACCATCCTCATCGTCGTCGGACTCTTCCTCGCCGGAGGCGTCTACTCCTTCTCCAAGCAGGGCATGCCCCGGGGTGTGATCGTGCTCCTCGCCGGGGCCTCGTTCATGTGCCTGGTCGCCGGTGTGCTGCGGATCCAGGGAATCTGGGAGTGAGCGGAGTGAGCGGAATGAAGAAGGTCGTCGTCTTCGACTACGGCTTCGGCAATGTGCGCTCCGCCGAGCGCGCCCTCGCCCGCGTCGGCGCGGACGTCGAGATCACCCGCGACTACGACACCGCCATGAACGCCGACGGGCTCCTGGTCCCCGGTGTCGGCGCCTTCGCCGCCTGCATGGACGGTCTCAAGCGGGCCCGCGGCGACTGGGTCGTCGGCCGCCGCCTGGCCGGTGGCCGGCCCGTCATGGGCATCTGCGTCGGCATGCAGATCCTCTTCGCCCGGGGCATCGAGCACGGGGTCGAGACCGAGGGGCTCGACGAGTGGCCCGGCACGGTCGGCCCGCTGGACGCCCCCGTCGTCCCCCACATGGGCTGGAACACCGTCGACGCCCCCGCCGACAGCGAGCTCTTCGCCGGCCTCGGCCCCGAGGAGCGCTACTACTTCGTGCACTCCTACGCGGTGCGCGAGTGGGAGCTCCAGACCACCAACGCGGCCATCCGCGCCCCGAAGGTCACCTGGTCCACGCACGGCGAACCCTTCGTCGCCGCCGTCGAGAACGGCGCGCTGTGGGCCACCCAGTTCCACCCCGAGAAGTCCGGCGACGCCGGAGCCCAGCTCCTCACCAACTGGATCGGAACACTGTGAGCAGCACGCTTGAACTCCTTCCCGCCGTCGACGTCCGCGACGGCCAGGCCGTCCGCCTGGTGCACGGCGAGTCCGGCACCGAGACCTCCTACGGCTCCCCGCTGGAGGCCGCCCTCGCCTGGCAGCGCTCCGGCGCCGAGTGGCTGCACCTGGTCGACCTGGACGCGGCCTTCGGCACCGGCGACAACCGCGGCGTCATCGCCGAGGTGACCGCCGCCATGGACATCAAGGTCGAGCTCTCCGGCGGCATCCGCGACGACGCCTCGCTCGCCGCCGCCCTCGCCACCGGCTGCCGCCGCGTCAACCTCGGCACCGCCGCCCTGGAGACCCCCGAGTGGGTCGCCAAGGTCATCGCCGAGCACGGCGACCGCATCGCCGTCGGCCTCGACGTCCGCGGCACCACCCTGCGCGGGCGCGGCTGGACCCGCGACGGCGGCGACCTCTACGAGACCCTGGCCCGCCTCGACTCCGAGGGCTGCGCCCGCTACGTCGTCACCGACATCGCCAAGGACGGCACCCTCCAGGGCCCCAACCTGGAGCTGCTGCGCAATGTCTGCGCCGCCACCGACAAGCCCGTCGTCGCCTCCGGCGGGGTCTCCTCCCTGGACGACCTGCGCGCCCTCGCCGGGCTGGTCCCCGAGGGCGTCGAGGGCGCCATCGTCGGCAAGGCCCTCTACGCCAAGGCGTTCACGCTGGAGGAGGCGCTCGCGGCGGTGGCCGCGGCGGTGGCGGAATGACCGGATCGGTGCGCCGCCTCGGCTCGGACGCCCCCTGGGAGGAGTCCTTCGGCTACTCCCGGGCCGTCGCCCTGCCCAACGGCCTGGTCCTGGTCTCCGGCTGCACCTCGGTGGCGGACGGCGAGATCGTCGCCGGGGGCCCGTACGAGCAGGCCCGCACGGCCTTCGGCGTTGCCCTCGACGCACTGGCCCGATTCGGCCTGGGCGCCGCGGATGTGGTCCGCACCCGTATGTATCTGACGCATGCCCGGGACGTCGAGGATGTGGGCCGCGCACACAAGGAGCTGTTCGGCGAGGTGCGCCCGGCCGCGTCGATGCTGATCGTGTCCGGCTTCGTCGAACCCTCGCTGGTGGTGGAGGTCGAGGTCGAGGCGTACCGGGCCCCCACCGGCGGTACCGCATCCGGCGCGACAGAAGCGACCGCGGCAACCGAAGCGACCGCCGCCCCCGAAGACGGAGCGACCGACGGAGGTGCCGCATGACCCTCGCGGTACGTGTGATCCCCTGCCTGGACGTCGACGCCGGACGCGTCGTCAAGGGCGTCAACTTCCAGAACCTGCGGGACGCGGGCGACCCGGTCGAGATGGCCAAGCTCTACGACGCCGAGGGCGCCGACGAGCTGACCTTCCTCGACATCACCGCCTCCTCCGGCAACAGGGAGACCACCTACGACGTGGTCCGCCGCACCGCCGAGCAGGTCTTCATCCCGCTCACCGTCGGCGGCGGGGTCCGCTCCGCCGAGGACGTGGACAAGCTGCTGCGCGCCGGCGCCGACAAGGTGGGCGTCAACACGGCGGCCATCGCCCGGCCCGAGCTGATCCGCGAGATCGCCGAGCGCTTCGGCCGCCAGGTCCTGGTCCTCTCGGTGGACGCCCGGCGCACCCCGTCCGGCTCCTTCGAGGTGACCACCCACGGCGGCCGCCAGGGCACCGGCCTGGACGCGGTCGAGTGGGCGCACCGGGCGGCGGAGCTGGGCGCGGGCGAGATCCTGCTCAACTCGATGGACGCGGACGGCACCAAGGACGGCTACGACACGGAGATGATCGCGGCCGTCCGCAAGCACGTCACCGTCCCGGTGATCGCCTCCGGCGGCGCGGGCAAGCTGGGGGACTTCGCCCCGGCGATCGGCGCGGGCGCGGACGCGGTCCTCGCGGCCTCCGTCTTCCACTTCGGCGACCTGCGCATCGGCCAGGTCAAGGACACCCTGCGGGACGCGGGGCACCCGGTCCGCTGAGACGGCCCGCTGAGACGGTCCGCCCCCGGGCCGGACAGGCGCGGGCGCGGACCCGGTGGTTCCGGTCCCGGGGCGGGCCGGTAGCGTCCCCCGGGGGCGGGAGCCGGATCGGCGGGCCGGCGAAGAGGAAGTCGCC